>NZ_JAVRQI010000011.1:0-186695 GCF_031854425.1 Paracoccus broussonetiae
CAGGCGTATGCCTAAGCCTCCATGATTATGCCCAAGTGTCCGGTCGAAAAGGGGGCCAGTTCACTCACCAAAGATGAAACCACGAAGAACGCTGTAGCCAGAGCCAAGGAGCTTCTAGACGGAAGAACTAAGGCGGTTAAGGAAGCTACAGACAATGATGTAGAGCGGGTACTTACAAGCTTCTTTGCTTATGGTGGCAATGAATACCAGATCATCCTGGATCAAGTGCCAGAGCAAGACAGACCGCTACTCGCGGAGTGTCGTGAAGCACTAACGGGTGAAGTTCTACAACGAACAACTGGAAGGAATGGGTTCAAACTCAAATCTAGTTGGTTCAACATTTATGAAACCGAAACACCAACTGGCAATAGTCGCTATCGTGTAGACACCACCTATCGGTCAGTCATTCTTGATGATAGCTACACCAACACTCCATTAGATCAAATTCTAAGTTTCAACCATCAACGTTGTGGTTACATCAAGGTAATCAGTCCATACACCCAAACCAAATGGCTGGTATCTTGCCAAGCTCCTGCAAGCAGGTGGCATGGTGTAGATGTAGAAGATGAAATGCTTACATTTGAGTGGCTAGAGATTCACAACAAACTAGTACAGGATAATCGGTACAATCGGAGCATCGCTCCATATAATCATGACACCTTCCTTTGCCATGACGTAGATCAAGCTGTACGCGCTCTCAACATCTCCGCCGCCAAAGTCACAGGGGCTGCTTTTCATTATTCCGTAGAGTTCAAAGACGTTCATGGAAGGCAGGGAACTACCTGGGGGTGTAGGGGGTGAAGTCGGAAATTTCCTGTAGGTCGCATTCGCTGATGGGTAACTGCTCGGTGAATATGTTCTAGGAGCCAACTTATCGTACCGTGCGATGGCAGTGGCGGCCTTCCCTATGCCATCCTACCTTAGAGTGCTTAAAGACGCTGTACGGTACGCTCCGCCCCTTTTCTTCAGTTGAACCTACGTGCAATGCGTCGCATAAATTATATAGTCGAGGGCACTCGCGGAGCTAGTAGATTTCTATGACCAGTCCTGACGATGAGGCGCAACGCCTAAGAGAGCAACTACATCGCAATCAGATCATCACGGCGGTTATCGCTGCTGCGCTGGTAGCTTTTGTAGTTGCTGCTTACCTAGGTGCATTCAGTCGAACTGAGTTCAAGGAAATTCCTGATTGGGTATCTGCACTTACATCGGTAGTTGCTGCGGCTATTAGTGCTTATGCGGTCTATTTGGTTGCTAGAACGCTTGAAGCTACAAAAGAAACTCTTAAAGCCACCCAAGAGATGGCGGCGGATACTAAACGAATTGGGGATGCGCAGATTAGGCCGTGGGTTCTGTTAAGCAACTATGAGGTCATCAATACGGCGTTTGGCCCTGAGGTTCTGGCGAGATTTGCAAACTACGGTTTCTCACCTGCCTTGCAGATCTTCTACGAAATTAAGGTTGAGTGCTATAGGTCTGTTTACTGGATTGGTGACAATGAGTGCGGTGATGATTTATTAGGCGAATGGATCGCTAAAAGTCAGAGGGAGTATTATTTGGTCCCTTCCGGAGAGGACAATATTTGCGCTCCGATAGATCGAAATAAGATACCTGAGGGAACGAGGTATATTCGAATCAACCTACATTGTCGCTATGGCGATCTTATTTCTGGTAAACTGCTTTCTAAGCGCTACTCTCAAAGCATCTCAAAAGGCGAATCATTGAACGCGGATAAGGCCATTCAAGAACCTTAAGCTTTCTAAGTTATCAGTCTGGTCATGAGAAGAATTTCTAATATGCAATGCAGTTTTTTGCCATTTGAGTTTGTTGATCGTCTCTTTTAGCAAGGCAAAGTCAAGTTTATTTCCTGAATATAGACCATAAGTCATGGTTGGAATATCGTGGCCTAACAGGTTCGCAGACACGTTCTCAGCTATGCCTAACCTTTCCCACTGTGTCGTTACACCCTTCCTGAATGAGTGAAAGACAAGATTGCTACCATAGCCAAGCTTGAGTTTGAGCTTACCAAACCTCTTGCCAATGGCGTTGGACCTGTCACCGTACTTGTTGTAGCTCAGTCCTGAAATTAGATAACCGTCTTTGCTTTCCTTCTTCATTGAAGCCACCAGATCAATAAGATCATCGTGCAGGGGAACAGTTCTCCATCCTGTTTCGGTCTTGGCATCTTCAATGAGGATTCGATCATCCTTAGCGGATTCAAGCTTTAGGCTGCAAAGTTCTTCAATCCTACAGCCCGTGAACGCTCCCAATTGAATGAGATTGGAAAGTTGGGCATCTTCTTTCTCCTGGCTTGCTTCAAGTAGCTTCTGGTAATCGTCAGGTTCGAAATGCCTTCTTCGCTGCGCTACTTCTTGCTTTCTGGTCATTGTCCTTGCAGGAACTACATCCTTGAAGGGTTCGGAGAGCTTTAAATCCTTCTTGTCTACAAGGTATTTCCAGTATTGCCTGAGATTCGAAACGATTCGCCTACATGTGGCAACTGATAGGCCATCTTCAGCAATAAGAGTCTGTTCCACCCAGTCCTTAACTTCTCGATTTGTAGCGTCTTCGGCACATTTGAATTTCTTCAGGAAGCGTTTAATGTCCGACATTCTCATGTCTTTGGACTTTGCCTCAAGATGGTTCAGTGTCTTTTCATAGTCTGAAAGGTGATGTTTGAGAGGGAACTTCTTACCGTGCAGCACAGCCAGCAGTTCATGCCGGTTCTGTTCCAGTTCCTTTAAATCTTCCTTCGACTGAGGCGAAAGAATCAAGGCAAGCTCAGTAGGATCAGGCTTCACCTTGGCGGTCATCTTCTGTCTGACCAGAACGACCCTATCCAAGTTTGTGGAGCTTCCCCGAGCGGCTTCAATCTCAGCCTTCCACTGGGCTACAAAGGCATGTTTCCTGACCTCTGCCACCTTCAGGGAGTCCGTTTGTAGGCTCTGAATGAACCTGGGCTTGCCCAGCTTAACCCTGAGGGATCTTGGGACCTCTACAACGCAGTACCAGCCCTGACGGCGCTTCTGTAGGTATTGGGGCACGATCGAGCCTTTCAGTGAGCTAACCACACACGCTAACCACACACGTTGACCACTTTAACCTTATGTACATCAAGGAGAATAATGGGTTAGGACCTTAGATCATCCCATCCCTTCGTCTCCGCCACCTTTCAACCCCGCCAGCGCTTGATATTCCGGATGGGTCAGGCTTGCTCAAAATGGCGGTGGTCCGGTTACTTCCTGCCGGGATCAATCGGAGAATCTGTCTCGTGACTGGGCGCAATAGTCCCACATGAGCCTTCGCTATCACTGACACTGTCGTCCCGAAAATTCAGATCGCTTGCATCGGTGCTTTGCCCGGTCGGATCGGCCCTCATGCTAGGGAGCGTCCTACCCTTGCGTACCGCACCAGCGGGCTGTCGTGTCGCCTGGGACGACCGTCCCGGCAGCGCCAAAAGGAAACCGGCCGCATGCTGTGGCATGCGACCGGTCGGGTTGGCGTCGGCGTGCAGACGCCGGTCGGAGGCCCACGCCAAGGGCGCGGGCAGTTCCGGTCAGTTCTTGGCGCGGATCTCGGCCAGCGATTTCTGGACCGCGTCGACGACGTCCGCGCCGATCTCGGCCTTGTGCTTCTCGTAGACCACTTGCGACTTCTCAAGCATGCGGGCCTGTTCTTCGGGGGTGATCGTGTTGAACTTCAGGCCGGCCGCCTCGACCTTCGCAAGCGAGGTCTTGTTCAGCTCCTGAATGACCGAGCGCTCTTCGTCGCGGCCGACCGCAGCGCAGTCACGCAGGGCCTGCTGCTCTTCGGGCGCATAGGTGTTGAAGATTGCCTTCGAGAACAGGAACAGGAACGGCGTGTAGGCGTGCTTGGTCTCGCTGACGTAGTTCTGCACTTCGTAGAACTTCGAGGTGTCCAGCGTCACATAGGGGTTTTCCTGCGCGTCGATCGCCTTGGTTTCCAGTGCCGAGAAGACTTCGCCGAAAGCCATCGGGGTCGCGTTCGCACCGAAGTTCGAGAAGGTGTCGAGGAAGATGTTGTTCTGCATCACGCGCAGTTTCAGACCTTCGAAGTCTTCCCATTTGGTGATCGGCTGTTTCGAGTTCGAGACGTTGCGGAACCCGTTTTCCCAGTAGCCGAGGTTGACGAGGCCCGCCGCATCCAGCTTTTCGTTCAGAAAGTCGCCGAACTCGCCATCCATGACCTCATAGGCTTCCTCGTTGCTGCGGAACAGGAAGGGCAGATCGAAGACGCCAAGCGCCGGGACGATACCGACCAGCGGCGAGGAGGAGGTCACGACCGCCTCTTGCACGCCCGAGCGCAGGGCCTGCGTGGCCTGAAGGTCGCCGCCAAGCGCGCCGCCCCAGAAGCCGGTCATCTTCATCTTGCCGCCGGTCTTTTCGTCCAGGCAGACCTGCATGGCCTTCATGCCGTTGTTGACCGGGTGATCTTCGTTGATCCCGTTCGAGACGCGGAAGTTGCGGTCCTGAAAATCGGCCAGTGCCGGGGTTGCCGCCCCAAGCAGGGTCGAGACGAGAAGGGCGGCCTTGATTGCAGTGCTTTTCATTTGGTTTCCTCCCAGGAGATGGAAAAGCGAAGATGGAATGGTGTCAGTAGAGCCAGCTTGCCGGAACCGTCACGATCTGCGGGAACAGGACCAGCAGGAACAGGACGAGGGTTTCGGCGATCAGGAAGGGCCAGACACCGGTGATGACCTTGCCCAGAGGGATCTTGCCGACGCCGCTGACGACGTTCAGGACGACACCCACAGGCGGGGTCAAGAGACCGATGCAGCAGTTCATGATGAACATGACGCCGAAGTAGATCGGGTCGATCCCGGCCTTGACGACGATCGGCAGCAGCACCGGCGTCAGGATCAGGATGGTTGGCGTCAGGTCCAGTGCCGTGCCCACGATCAGGATCAGGACCATGATGGCGAACATCAGCAGTTTGGGGTTGTCGATCAGCGGCTCGATATAGCCCGTGATCTCGTTCGGGATATTCGCGGCGGTGATCAGCCAGGCCGACACCAGCGCGGCGCAGACGAGGAACATGATCGCGGCGGTGGTCTTGGCGGCCGAGAGCAGCACCTTGGGCAGTTCGGAGGGCTTCAGTTCGCGATAGACGAACATGCCGACGAACAGTGCGTAGAAGGCTGCGACGACGGCGGCTTCGGTGGGCGTGACGACGCCCATCTTGATGCCGCCCAGGATGATGACCGGCATGCCAAGCGCCCAGGCCGCGCGCGCCGCCGAGCGGCCGCGATCCGGCCAGCTGGCTTTCGGCAGGCTTTCGATCTTGTCCTTGCGGACGACCAGCAGCCAGGTGACGAGCAGCGACAGGCCCATCAGCACGCCCGGCACGATCCCGGCCATGAACAGCTTCGAGATCGACACGTTTGCCGAGACGCCGAAGACGATGAAGGCCATCGACGGCGGGATGACCGGCGCAATGACGCCGCCTGCAGCGATGAGGCCCGCCGAGCGCGGCACGTTATAGCCGGCGCGCGCCATCATCGGGATCAGGATCGCGGCCAGCGCCGCGGTATCGGCAGCGGCCGAACCCGAAATCGAGGCCATGATGATCGCGGCGACGATCGCCACGATGCCAAGGCCACCCCGGATATGTCCGACGCAGGCAATCGAGAAGTCGATGATGCGCTTGGAGAGTCCGCCCGCATTCATCAGTTCGCCCGCCAGGACGAAGAAGGGGATGGCCAGCAGCGTGAACGTGTCTGCGCCGATCATCATGTTCTGGGCAATGATCTGGGTGTTGAACATGCCCATATAGGTCATGAGCATGACGCCGCAGAAGATCAGGGCAAAGGCGACCGGCACACCGATGGCCATGGCCCCGATCAGGGAAGCGATAAAGACGATCAGGGTCATACTGCGCGCTCCGCGAGCTCTTCGACGCTGTGGAATTCACCGGCGAAGGCGGCGATCTCGGCGTCGGTGATCTTGCCGGTCAGCAGCCGGACAAGGCGCTCAAGCGTGATCAGGATGATACAGGTGGCTGTGAAGATACCGGTTCCGTAGACCCAGGACATCGGAATGCCCGAGACAGGGGCAAGCATGCTGTTGTTGATCGGAAGCTGTTTCCAGGTCCCGACAAACAGCACGCCCGAGCAGCCGATGATCATGAGGTCGGACAGCCCCATCATAAGCATGCGACCCTTGCGGCCGAGCATGGCGACAAAGGTCTCCATGCCCATGTGCAGGTTGTGGCGATGGGCGACGACGGCGCCGATGAAGGTCAGCCAGACGAAGAAGAAGCGCGAGAGCTCTTCGGTGACAGGAATCCCCGAGTTCATCGCGTAGCGCATGACCACGTTGACAAAGACCATCAGCGCCATGCCCCCGATCAGGAGGATCAGCACACCGTCCAGAACGCGGTCGAAAAGCTTGATTGCGGTTTTCATCAGATCTTCCCTCCCAGTCCGCGCTTCACCAGGTTGCGCATCAGGTCACGGGTGCCGAAATCCCATTCCGGGCAGGCATCCGACCGGTCGACCCAGTTCACCAGGCTGCCAAGGCGCGGGGTCGAGATCTCGACACGGTCGCCGATCTCGTGGGTGAAGCCCTGGCCCTTGCCGCGGCGGTCCTTGACCGGGGCGAACATGGTGCCAAGGAAC
Source organism: Paracoccus broussonetiae (assembly GCF_031854425.1). NCBI lineage: Bacteria > Pseudomonadati > Pseudomonadota > Alphaproteobacteria > Rhodobacterales > Paracoccaceae > Paracoccus > Paracoccus broussonetiae. The sequence continues at coordinate 6,638 of NZ_JAVRQI010000011.1, forward strand.
AGCACCGCGCCGTCGGGATACTGGTGCGAGCGGTTACGCATCTGCCCGACCAGATCGGCGGGCTTGCGGCTGATTGCTTCCAGCGGGCTTTCGCCGGTCATCTCGAAGCCGTCCTCGCCCTGAACCAGTAGGGTGACGACGACCTTTTCGACCACGTCCAGCGTGAATTCGCCGTCGAACAGGCGGATGAACGGACCGATGGCGCAGGACGCGTTGTTGTCCTTGGCCTTGCCCAGCAGCAGGGCCGAACGACCCTCGACATCGCGCAGGTTCACGTCATTGCCCAGCGTCGCGCCAAGGATGGTGCCGTCCGAGCGTGTGACCAGCACCACTTCGGGTTCCGGGTTGTTCCATTCCGAGATCGGGTGCAGCCCGACCTTGTCGCCGCAGCCGACCGAGGACATGGGCTGGGCCTTGGTGAAGATCTCGGCATCGGGGCCAATGCCCACTTCCAGGTATTGCGACCACAGGTTCATTTCCTGCAGCAGCGACTTGACCTGACGGGCCTTGTCCGAGCCGGCCTGCACGCCACGCAGGTTTTCCCCGATGACGGGGGCCAGACGAGCGCGGATTTCCTGGGCGCGGCCACTGTCGCCGCGTGCCTGTTCCTCGATCACGCGTTCCAGCATGCTGTCGGCAAAGGTGACGCCCGCGGCCTTGATCGCCTGCAGGTCCACCGGCGCCAGCAGCCGTCCGGCGCTGCCATCCAGGAATTCGTCAAGATGGCCAAGCCGGGGCAGATCCTCGGCGGCGACGCGCGTCAGAAGATCCGGGGTTTCCAGCAGCCCCGAGACGGTGGCGGAAATTCCGCTCAGATCGAAAACATCACCATTGCGCAGAATGACCGGGCAGGGGCCTTCGGCCGCCTGCGACCAGACCCGTCCGACCAGGACCGCGCGATCGGCGTCATCGGGCAATATCCCGACCGCCTTCAACGCTTGAGTTGAAGTCAAAGCAAACCTCCCTCCTACGCGGCGCCTCCGTGCCGCGTTGACACATGCGGTGTCAGACAACCTTATGACCGGATAACTAGCCGCCGAGCGACTTTCTGTCCACCGTCAAAGCAGAGTCGGGTAAAATTCGCTTAAAGATATGATTGTATTATGATTTAATTGTAAAACCGCAGGGCAAGGCCGACTCGTTGTGCCGATCCGGTCAGGTGAAATCGCATGGCCTGCCGCGCGGCAACCGGATCGCGGGCCCGGATCGCGTCGCGGATGGCGGTGTGTTCGGTGATGGTGATGGCCCGGATTTCATCAGGCATCGTCTGTTCCCGCGCCGCGATGATCACATGCCCGACCCGGTCCGCGATCGCGCCGATGAATTGCGGGAAATATTCGTTCCCAGTCGCCTGCGCGATGATGCGGTGAAAGTCCAGATCGGCGGCCACACCTTCGGTATTCCAGTCAAGCGGCAGGGCGATGCGGGCAAGCGAGTCGTCCAGCTGGATCAGGTGTTCGGCCCGGTGATGTGCCGCGGCGATCCCGGCGGCCTCAATCTCCAAGGGTACGCGAAGCTGGAAAAGGTCGCTGAAGGCGTGCTTGTCCATCCGCTGGCCATCCTCCAGCCGGATATGGCGGAACTGGCGCTCGACGACGAAGGCGCCGACGCCTTGGCGCGTCTCGACCAGTCCTTCGTTGCGCAGCTGCGCAATGGCTTCACGCACCACGGTTCGGCTGACGCCAAAGCTTTGCGCCATCGCATGCTCGGTCGGCAGCTTGTCGCCGGGCTTCAGCGCGCCGTCGTGGATCCGCTGCGCGAATTGCTTGGCAATCCGCGTCGGCAGATGCGTGTTGCGTTCGATCTGTTCCATTCCCTGCTGCATGTTTCGCCTCTCCCCCCTGCCTTGCCTTATTCCCGTGACGGATCAGCGGGGATCAAGCTGGCAGCCGGGATTCATCCGGCCGTCCGGGTCGATCCCGCGCCGGATCGCCAGCAGAAGCTGGCGCTGCGCCTCGGGCAGGCGGGCTTCGAAATCGGGCTTCTTCAGGCGCCCGATGCCGTGCTCCGCACTGATCGACCCCTTATAGCCATCCAGAACCGTATTCACGATCTTCTTCGCCTGCTTGATCTGCGGATCGATGCTGTCCGCCCCCAGCGATGTGTCAGGCATCACGTTCAGGTGCACGTTTCCGTCGCCGACATGGCCGTAGGACACGCTGACGCAGCCGGGCATGTCTCTGGCGATCGCGGCTTCGGCCTCGGCCACGAAATCGGCCAGCTTCGACAGCGGGACCGAGACATCGGTGCGCAGGTGCTTGCCACGGCGGGCCTGACCCTCGTTCATGCCTTCGCGGATCAGCCACAGGTTCTGGGCCTGTTGGCGGGACTGGGCGACGACGCCGTCGATAACCAGCCCGTCCTCCATGGCGCCCTCCAGGAAGCGCGCCATCAGGTCGTCGATATCGACCAGACCGGAGCCCGAGATTTCGACCAGCGCATAGGCCGGGTGGCTGGTATCGATCGGGATCTGCAGGCCGGGAATCCCCTCCTGCGCCAGTTGGAAGGCCAGCGGCGGCAGGAATTCAAAGGCCGACATCAGGTCGCAGCATTGCTGCCGCGCGCGCCGATACAGCGTCATCACGTCCGGCAGGCTGTTCAGGGCCAGAAGTGCAGTTGCGACATGTTCGGGGCGGGGCAGCAGCTTGACCGAAATGGCGGTGATGACGCCCAAGGTGCCTTCGGCGCCGATGAACAGCTGCTTCAGGTCGATGCCGCGGTTGTCCTTGCGCAGTTGCGACAGCCCTTCGAAGACGGTGCCGTCGGGCAGAACCACCTCCAACCCCAGAACCAGTTCCCGGGTCATGCCATAGCGCAGCACGTTCACGCCGCCCGCATTGGTCGAGACGTTGCCACCGATCTGGCAGCTGCCCTGCGCGCCAAGCGCCAGCGGGAAAAACAATCCGGCTTCCGCGACGGCTTCCTTGAAAGCCTCAAGGACGACGCCAGCCTCGACCACGGCCGAGAAGTCCTCGGCGTCGATCTGGCGGATGCTTGTCATGCGCTCAAGGCTGAGAACCACCTGCCTTGCGGGTTGGTCGGGCACGCCGCCCAGGACAAGGCCGGTCCGGCCACCCTGCGGGACCACGTCCAGCCCCAGCGCAGCGGCGGCACGCATCACCGCCGAAACCTCGTCGGTGCTGCGGGGGCGCAGGACGGCTATCGCGTCGCTTTGCACATCGCCATGCCAGTCGCGGCAATAGTCGTGCATCCCTTCGCCGGTCAGGACGATCTGCGGATCCAGCATTTCGGACAGGCGCTGCGCCAAATCCTTACGCCCGCCTTCGCCAGTGGCAAAGCCGGCCGCTTCCAATTGTCGATCCATCTCGCCTGACCCCTCCGGTCGTCCGTCGTGAAAACGACTTGCATCATACAGAGATCAGGTTATCAGACAACCAGATAAATCCGCCCCGGCATGTCGCCGCTGCGGTCTTCATTTTCGGGGGGAACCGGAATGCATATCCTGATCATTGGCGCAGCCGGCATGGTAGGGCGCAAACTCACGCAAAGGCTGGTCGCGGACGGCGCGCTGAACAATCGCCCGCTTGAGGCGCTGACCCTTGTCGACGTGTTCGAGCCGGAAGCACCCGCGGGCTTCACCGGCAAGGTGACCTGCCTGACCGCCGATCTGTCCGACGCGGGCATGGCCGAGCGCCTGATCGCGACCCGCCCCGACGTGATCTATCACCTTGCCGCGATCGTGTCGGGCGAAGCCGAGCTGGACTTCGAAAAGGGCTACCGCATCAACCTGGACGGTACCCGCGCGCTGTTCGAGGCGATCCGTCTGGCACAGAAGGAAGACGGCTACCGCCCGCGCGTGGTGTTTGCCTCGTCCATCGCCGTGGTCGGCGCGCCGCTGCCCTTCCCGATCCCGGACGATTTCCACACCACGCCCCTGACCAGCTATGGCACGCAAAAGGCGATGAGCGAACTGCTGCTGGCCGATTATTCGCGCCGCGGCTTCTTTGACGGCATCGGCATCCGCCTGCCCACGATCTGCATCCGCCCCGGCAAACCGAACGCGGCGGCTTCGGGCTTCTTCTCGAACATCCTGCGCGAGCCGCTGGTGGGGCAGGAAGCCGTGCTGCCGGTCCCGGAATCGATCCGCCACTGGCACACCTCGCCGCGTTCGGCGGTTGGCTTCATGCTGCACGCCGCCGGCATCGATGTCGATCTGGTCGGACCGCGCCGCAACCTGTCGATGCCGGGCCTGAGTGCCACGGTGGGCGAGCAGATCGAGGCGCTGCGCCGTGTCGCCGGGGACAAGGCCGTGAACCTGATCCGCCGCGAGCCGAACGAGATGATCATGCGCATGTGCGAGGGCTGGGCGCCTGGTTTCGAGGCGAAGCGCGCCCGCGAGCTGGGCTTCACCGCCGAGTCGAGCTTTGACGAGATCATCCGCGTCCATATCGACGAAGAACTGGGCGGCAAGCTGTGACCGACGGGAACATGAAACGCATCGCGTTTCTGGGAACCGGGCTGATGGGCGCACCGATGGTGCGCCGTCTGCTTGCGGCCGGTTTCCCGGTAACGGTCTGGAACCGTGCCCCTGAAAAGGCGCAGGCGCTGTCCGCCGATGGCGCGACGGTGGCCGAAAGCCCAGCCGAGGCCGTCGCCGGGGCCGAGGTCGTCTTCACCATGCTTTCGGACGGCCATGCCGTCCGCGACGTCCTGTTCGCGCGCGGCGTGGCCGAGGCGCTGGCACCGGCTGCGGTCATCATCGACACGTCCTCGATCACACCGCAGATGGCGCGGGAACATGCCGGGCAATTGGCGGAGCTGGGCTTTGCCCATGTCGACAGCCCCGTCTCCGGCGGTGTCGTGGGCGCCGAGGCCGGGACGCTGGCGCTGATGGCGGGCGGTGATGCCGCGGTGATCGAGGCGCTGGCGGATGTCTTTGCCCCGCTGGGACGCCTGACCCATGTCGGCCCTGCCGGTGCGGGGCAGGTCTGCAAGCTGGCGAACCAGCAGATCGTCGCCGTCACCATCGGTGCGGTGGCCGAAGCGATGATGCTGGTCGAAGCGGGCGGCGCGGATCGCGCAAAATTCCGCGATGCGATCCGTGGTGGCTTCGCCGAAAGCCGGATCCTTGAACTGCATGGCGGCCGCATGGTCGCGCGGAACTTTGCCCCCGGTGGCCCGTCGCGCCTGCAACTGAAGGATCTGGATGCTGTCGCGGTGCTGGCCGAGGCGACGGGTTTGACGCTGCCCTTGACAGAGACCGTCCGCACCGAGTTCACCGAGTTCGTCGCCGCCGGAAACGGTGACGCGGATCACAGCGGCTTGCTGCTGCATCTGGAAACGATGAATGCGGGCGCCCCCGCACAGGAGAGCAAATGACGACCGGTCATCAGCCACCTCGCCGCCTGCGTTCGCAGGACTGGTTCGACAACCCCGACCATGCCGACATGACCGCGCTGTATCTTGAGCGCTTCATGAACTACGGCACCACCCCCGAGGAACTGCGCTCGGGCAAGCCGATCATCGGGATCGCGCAATCGGGCAGCGACCTGAACCCCTGCAACCGCCACCATCTGGATCTGGCCAAGCGCGTGCGCGACGGCATCCGCGACGCGGGCGGGATTCCGATCGAGTTCCCCTCGCATCCGCTGTTCGAGAACTGCAAGCGTCCGACCGCCGCGCTGGACCGCAACCTTGCCTATATGGGTCTGGTCGAGCTGCTTTACGGCTATCCCTTCGACGGCGTGGTGCTGACCACCGGCTGCGACAAGACCACGCCTTCGGCGCTGATGGCGGCGGCGACGGTGGATATTCCCGCTATTGTCCTGTCGGGCGGCCCCATGCTGGACGGCTGGCATGATGGTGAGCTGGTCGGTTCCGGCACCGTCATCTGGCGCTCGCGCCGGAAATACGCGGCAGGCGAGATCACGCGCGAGGAATTCCTTGAGGCGGCGCTGGATTCGGCCCCCTCGGTCGGCCATTGCAACACGATGGGCACGGCGAGCACGATGAACGCGATTGCCGAGGCGCTTGGCATGTCGCTGACCGGTTGCGCTGCCATTCCCGCCGCCTATCGCGCCCGTGGCCAGATGTCCTACCGCACCGGCCGCCGCGCCGTGGAACTGGTGCTGGAAGACATCCGCCCCTCGGACATCCTGACGCGCGAAGCCTTCCTGAACGCGATCCGGGTGAACTCGGCCATTGGCGGGTCGACCAACGCCCAGCCCCATATCATGGCGATGGCCAAGCACGCGGGCGTCGATCTGCGCCCCGAGGATTGGCAGGCGCATGGCTATGACATTCCGCTGCTGGCGAACGTCCAGCCAGCCGGTGCCTATCTGGGCGAGCGCTTCCACCGCGCCGGCGGTGTCCCCGCGATCATGTGGGAACTGCTGCAGGCCGGGAAACTGAATGGCGATTGCCCGACGGTCAGCGGCAAGACCATGGCCGAGAACCTTGAAGGCCTTGAGGCGACCGACCGCGAAGTCATCAAGCCCTATGCCGATCCGATGATGGAACGCGCGGGCTTCTTCGTCCTCAAGGGCAACCTGTTCGATTTCGCGATCATGAAGACCTCGGTGATTTCCGCCGACTTCCGTACCCGCTACCTGTCGGAACCGGGCCGTGAAGGGATCTTCGAGGGCAAGGCATTCGTCTTTGACGGCTCGGAAGACTACCATGCCCGCATCAACGACCCGGAACTGGGGATCGACGAGCGGTCCATTCTGGTCATCCGTGGCGCGGGTCCGCTGGGCTGGCCGGGCTCGGCCGAGGTGGTGAACATGCAGCCGCCGGATCATCTGATCAAGCGCGGCATCACCAGCCTGCCGACCTTGGGCGATGGGCGTCAATCCGGGACAGCCGACAGCCCCTCGATCTTGAACGCCTCGCCCGAAAGCGCGGCGGGTGGCGGTCTGGCATGGGTCCGCACCGGCGACGTGATCCGTCTGGACCTGAACGCGGGCACCTGCGACATGCTGGTCGATGACGCCGAGATCACCCGCCGCAAGGCTGATGGCATCCCGGCCGTGCCGCCGTCGCGCACCCCGTGGCAACGCATCTACCGCGAGACGGTGACGCAGCTTGAGGATGGCGCGACCATTCGCGGGGCCGAGGATTTCCAGCGCATCTCCTCGACGCCGCCGCGCCACAACCACTGAAACCGGCAACGACGCCGCCCCCTTCGGGCGGCGTCATGCCTTGCGCGGGAGATGCCGCCTCAGCGCCGGTCGCGGCCCAGGGCGAAGGCGCCGGGGCCGGTCGTGACCAGCATCAGAAAGACAAAGCAGAAAAGGATGGCCGCATCGCCGCCATTGGCGACGGGGAAAAAGCTTTTGGGCGCGTGCACCATCCAATAGGCAAAGGCCATGTGACCGGCCAGGATGAAGGCTACGGGCCGCGTGAAAAGGCCCAGAACGATCAGAATCCCACCGCCGAATTCGAGAATGCCCGAAAGAAGGGTCAGGCCAGAAAGCGTCTCGGGTCCGGGAATGGGGAAGCTCAGAATTTTCTGCGTGCCGTGTTCAAGATAGAGCAGGCCGGCGATGATCCGCAGAAGTCCGATGGCATAGGATTGCAGGCTGTTCAAAGTGCTGACCATGAATGGTCCCCGCATGAGGTTGGCATCATAGCCAGTCAACCGCCCGATTCCGCAAAAATCAAGCGTCCCGCGTGCAAGCGGGCACACGGAAGTCGATGGAATCCAAATGGAAACGCCGTGACAGAGGCCGCATCCGCGGGCCAGCACCTGCCTTTCCACCCTGTTCAAGCCCGCGCACGCCGGAACACGAGACCCTGCTCTGGGTGAAATCCGCATTGCGGCAGGCGTCCACAGGTCTGGGTCCGTAGCCATGTTTTCTTGCAGGGCGCGAACATGACCACCCATGCCGAGGACCTGCCCGTCGTCGATTTCCCCGAAGGGCAGGGCTATGATCCTGACAAGGCCGAGGTTACCGTTTCGATCGACGACCGGTATATCGCCAATGACCAGGACCTGGATGGCGACGGGAATCCCGATGCCTGTATCACGTCCCGCCGCGCCTGACGCCCAGGATCAGGCAAGCGCGGCAGCGGTTGTCGTGCGGATCGCTTGCGGTTGCCGGGCAGGACCCCGGCAAGCCGCCGCGGATCAGGCGTTGAACAGGAAATGCAGAACGTCGCCGTCCTTCACCTCATAGGACTTGCCTTCGACCCGGAACTTGCCTGCTTCGCGCGCACCGGCCTCGCCCTTGTAGGTGACATAGTCCTCATAGGCGACGGTTTCGGCGCGGATGAAGCCGCGTTCGAAATCGCCGTGGATGACGCCCGCCGCCTGCGGGGCCAGCGTGCCCTGATGGATGGTCCAGGCGCGGGCTTCCTTGGGACCGACGGTGAAATAGGTCTCAAGCCCGAGCAGCTTGTAGCCCTCGCGGATCAGTCGGTCGAGCCCGGCCTCGTGCAGGCCCATTTCCTCAAGGAACATCGCGGCTTCGTCCGCGGGAAGCTGGCTGATTTCCTCTTCGATCTTGGCCGAGATCACGACATGGCCCGCGCCCTGCTCGGCGGCCATCTGCGCCACGCGCTCGGACTGGCTGTTCCCCTCGGCCGCCTTGTCTTCCTCGACGTTGCAGACGAACAGGACCGGCTTCGCGGTCAGAAGCTGCAGCATACCCCAGGCCTTCTGATCCTCGTCATCGACCTTGACCGTGCGGGCGGGCTTGCCAGCCTCAAGCGCGGACTGCGCAGCCTTCAGCAGCTTTTCCTGAGCCACGGCTTCCTTGTCGCCGCCTTTCAGCTTGCGCTGGATATTGGCCAGCCGACGCTCGATGCTTTCGAGATCGGCGATCATCAGCTCGGTCTCGATGGTCTCGGCATCGGCGATGGGATCCACGCGGCCCTCGACATGGGTGACGTCGCCATCCTCGAAGCAGCGCAGGACATGCGCGATGGCGTCCACCTCGCGGATATTGGCGAGGAACTGGTTGCCCAGGCCCTCGCCCTTCGACGCGCCCTTCACCAGCCCCGCGATGTCCACGAAGGTGATGCGGGTCGGGATGATCTGCTTGCTGCCCGCGATCGCGGCCAGCTTGTCCAGACGCGCGTCGGGTACCGCGACCTCGCCGACATTCGGCTCGATCGTGCAGAAGGGGAAGTTCGCGGCCTGCGCGGCTGCGGTTTTGGTCAGCGCGTTGAACAGCGTCGACTTGCCCACGTTCGGCAGCCCGACGATCCCCATACGAAAGCCCATGATGCACCCCTTTTCCCGGAAATCTCGCGCCTTTTATGGGCGGACGCGCCCCAAGTCCAGTGCGGGCCGTTGATCTTTACCGGGCGTTGGGGATAACGCTGGACGGCGGAACGAACTGGCTGACGGGGACCGGGGAAAAATGAGCAGAATCGACGACACCTTCGCACGGCTTGCCGAAACCGGCGGCAAGGCATTTGTCGCCTACATGATGGGCTGCGATCCCGATTTCGACACCTCGCTTGAGATCATGCGCGGCCTGCCGGATGCGGGCGTCGACGTGATCGAGCTGGGCATGCCCTTCACCGATCCGATGGCCGATGGCGCGACCATCCAGGCCGCCGGCCAACGCGCGCTGGAGGCGGGTGGCAGCGTCTCGCGCGTGTTCGACATGGTGCGGGCCTTCCGCGCGGGGGACGATCGCACGCCGATCGTGCTGATGGGTTACTACAACCCGATCTATGCGCGCGACGGCGGGGTTGACCGCTTCATCGCCGAGGCGGTCGAGGCGGGCGTCGACGGCCTGATCGTCGTCGACCTGCCCCCCGAGGAAGACAGCGAGCTTTGCCTTCCTGCCAACAAGGCCGGGATGAATTTCATTCGTCTTGCGACGCCGACGACCGACGACCAGCGCCTTCCGGCAGTCGTGCGGAACACCTCCGGCTTCGTCTACTACGTTTCGGTCACCGGCATCACCGGCGGTCCCGCCGCCAATGCGGCCGAGGTCGCACCCGAGGTTGCGCGCATCCGCGCCGCGGCCGGGCTGCCGGTCGTGGTCGGCTTCGGCATCTCGACCCCCGAGGCCGCGGCGGCGGTCGCGAGCGTCGCGGATGGCTGCGTCGTCGGTTCGGCGATCGTGCGCCTGATCGGCGAGCGCCGGTCGGTGCCCGAGATCCTGGGCTTCGTCTCGGATCTGGCCAAGGGCGCGCATTCCGCCGCCTGAGAACGGGCCGTTCGCGCCGACCAAACACCGGGTTGCGCGCGGGGGCCGTGGGCAAGTCCGTTCTTCGTGCTAAGTAACCTGCACAAGAAACGGAGATTGCCCATGCCTACCCTGTTCTTCCATGCGGGCGCCTGCTCGCTGGCGCCCCATATCGCGCTGGAGTGGATCGGCGCGCCCTATCAGGCGGTGCCGGTCGAATTCGGCTCTCCCGAGCTTCTGGCGGTGAACCCCGCCGGTGCCGTTCCCGCCCTGCGCGAAGACGATGGCTGGCTGCTGACGCAATGCGGCGCGATCCTGCATCACCTTGCCCGGATCCACCCCGAGGCGGGTTTGGGTGGCGGCGACGATCCCCGTGCACAGGCCGATCTGGACCGTTGGTCCAGCTTCTTCACCGGCGACCTTCACCCCGCCTTCTTCCCGCTGTTCATGCCGCAGCGCTATACGACCAGCCGCGAAAAGGCCGATCTTGAAGCCGTGCAGGAAGCGGGTCGCAAGCTGGTCCGGCGCAAGTTGGCGCTGCTTGATGACCACCTGAAAGGGCGGGAATGGGTGCTGGCGCAGCGATCTGTGATCGACGCCTATGCCTTCCCGATGATCCGCTGGGCGGCAAAGCTTCTGCCCGAAGGCATTTCCGGCTGGGCCAATGTCACGGCTCTGCATGACCGCATTGCCGCCGACCCGGCGGTTCAGAAAGTCCTGGCCCATGAGGAGGGCCCGAAAGGAGAATAAACCATGACGACCGGCATCCACCACGTCACCGGCATCACCCGCCGGGTCCAGGCCAATGTCGACTTCTATGCCGGCTTTCTGGGCCTGCGGCTGGTCAAGCGGACCGGCGGGTTCGAGGATGCCGAGCAGCTGCACCTGTTCTATGGCGATGCGCTGGCCTCGCCCGGTTCGCTGGTCACTTTCCTGGTGTGGGAAGACGGCGCGCCGGGCCGGGTCGGGCATGGTCAGGTCTCGGAAATCGCGCTGGCGGTTCCACCCGACAGCATCGGGACCTGGCTTGTCCGCGCGATGACCGCGCACGTCCCGGTCGAAGGGCCGACCCGTGAATTCGGAGAGACGGTGCTGCGGCTGAAAGACCCGGACGGGGTGACCGTGAAGCTGGTCGGCATCGACCTGCCCGCGGCCGCGCCCCTGCCGGATCCGCTCGCGCCGACGCGCCTGCGTTCGGTCACGCTGATGACCGAGAAGCTCGCGGATTCAGCGGCGTTCCTGGGGCAGTTCGGATATCGTCCCGGCACGGTCGAGGGCGCGGTCCGGCGCATGGTTTCGGACACGGACGTGATCGACATCCGCGACGGCTCGGGCTTTTTCGCGGGCATTCCTGGGACCGGAATTCTTGACCATGTCGCATTGCGCGCCGTGGATGCGGATGCGGTCCGCCGGATGCGTCTGGCATTGAAGGACACCGACGTGACCAGCGTTCACGACCGGAAGTATTTCCTGTCGCTTTACGTCCGTGATCCCGCTTCGATCCTGCTGGAATATGCGACCGACGGTCCCGGCTTCACCCTGGACGAGGCGCCCGACCAGTTGGGCACCACGCTGTTCGTTCCCCCCCAAGACGCGGCCCGGGCCGAGGATCTGCGTGTCCTGCTGCCGCAATTCGCCCTGCCGGGCGAGGAAAGGAGTCCCATGCGCGACCTGCATTTCGTCCACCGCTTCCACCGACCGGAAAACCCGGATGGCAGCACCATCGTCCTGCTGCACGGGACCGGCGGGAACGAGACCGACCTGATGCCGCTGGCCCATCGGCTGGCCCCGAACGCCACGCTGCTGGGGGTTCGCGGACGGTCCACCGAAGAGGGGATCAACCGCTGGTTCCGTCGTTTCGATGCCGTGACCTATGACCAGGAAGACATCCGCGCCGAGGCCGAGGCCTTTGTCGCCTTCATCGAGGACGCAGTGCGGTCCTATGGCCTTGATCCCGCGCGGATGACCTATCTTGGCTATTCGAACGGTGCGAACCTGATCGGTGCGATCTTGCAGCTTCACCCGCAGGCGATCCGCAGCGCCATCCTGCTGCGGGCCGTTCAGGCGCTTGAAAACCCGCCGGAACCCGCCGAAGGGGCGCTTGCCGGGCATGGGGTGCTGATGCTGAACGGGGCGCGCGACATGTTCGGCCGGATGGCACCGGCCTTGGAACAGGCGCTGCGCCGTGGGGGTGCCGAGCTGGACAGCCGCACCCTTGCCGCGGGACATGAGCTGTCCCCCGACGACCTGACCCAGGCCGGCGCCTGGCTGGCCTGACCGGCCCGCGCCCGGATCCTTCCGGGCGCGCCACCCCGGACAGGATTCGGCAACCTTTCGCGTCGCCGGGGTGTTTCCAAAATCCGAACATGGCATTTCATTCGTGGCGACTTGCCGAAACGCGGCACCCGCAGCAATCTCCACCCCGGAAGTGGTTGACCTGCCATGAACCATGCTCAGGAAAAGAGGATTGGGAAGATGAAGAAACCGCATATCGCCGTCATCATCGGTTCGACCCGCGCGACGCGATTCGCCGACAAGCCCGCGGCCTGGCTGTTCGAGAATGTCTCGAAACGCGAGGACATGACTTTCGAACTGGTCGATCTTCGGGACTACGACCTGCCGTTCTTCAACGAGGTGGCGTCGAACGCCTGGGTTCCCTCGCAGGATCCCCGGGCCGTGAAATGGCAGCAGAAGCTGGCAGAGTTCGACGGGTATCTTTTCCTGACCTCGGAATATAACCGCTCGATCCCCGGCTCGCTCAAGAACGCGCTGGACCAGGCCTACAAGGAATGGAACCGCAAGCCCGCCGCCATCATGGCCTATGGCTCTCTGGGCGGTGCGCGCGCGGCCGAGCATCTGCGCACCATCGCGATCGAGCTTCAGATGGTCCCGGTCCGCAGCGGCGTGCATCTGGGCGGCACCGAGTTCTTCAAGGTCTCGCCCCTGGGCGCGAATGGCGAGATGTCCGAGGTCGACGGCGTCCTGCAGCCCTCGCTGAAAGCGACGCTGGACGATCTGCTGTGGTGGTCCGAGGCCACGATCGCGCAGCGCGCGAAATCCGCCTGAACGGGCCAGTTCGGGGCGGTGAATGAACCGCCCCGGAACCCGGCATCGATCGGCGCTAGTTGACGATGAATTCGGCGTGAAGCGCGCCTGCGGCATGGACCGCCTTCAGGATGTCAATCATGTCGCGCGGGCGGACGCCAAGGGCGTTCAGTCCGGCGACGACCTCGGACAGGGACGATTCCCCGCTGACCTCGGCGAAGCCGATTCCCGGTTCCTGGGTGATCTCGGCCTGGCTGCGCGGCACGACGACGGTGTCCCCCGGCGCAAAGGGATTGGGTTGCGAGACAATGGGGGCTTCGCGCACCCGCAGCGTCAGGTTCCCCTGAGACACCGCGACATGTGAAATGCGCACGTCCTCTCCCATCACGATCGTGCCCGAGCGATGGTCGATGACCACGCGCGCCGCGATTTCCGGCTCGACGGTGATGTTTTCGATCTGGCCGATCAGGCGCGCCGGATTGACCTTGCCCAGCACGGTGGAGTCGATCTCGATGGTGCCGGAATCCAGAAGGTTCGCCAGTCCGCTGCCCAGGTTGCGGTTGATCGCCGCCTCGACCCGCGCGGCGGTGGTGAAATCCGGGTTGCGCAGCGCAAGGCGCAGGCTGGTCATCTGCGAAAAGTCGAAGGCCACCTCGCGTTCAACGCGCGCGCCGGACGGCACGGTTCCCGTCGTCGGCACGCCCTGGACGACCGAGGCTGCCTCTCCGCTTGCCTCGGCGCCTCCGGCCAGAACCGAACCTTGCGCGACGGCATAGATCTCGCCATCGGCGGCGTTCAGGGGTGTCATGACCAGCGTGCCGCCCAGCAGGCTTTTCGCGTCCCCGATCGCGGCGACGTTGACGTCGATCTGCGATCCCGCACGGGCGAAGGGGGGCAGGGTGGCGGTGACGATCACTGCGGCCACGTTCTTGGGGCGAAAGGCATCCTCGGTGACGTTGACGCCCAACCGCTCCAGCAGGCTGGACATGATCTCCTCGGTGAAGGGGGCATTGCGCAGGCTGTCGCCCGACCCGCTCAGCCCGACGACCAGACCATAGCCGACCAGGTCGTTCCCGCGCACCCCGTCCACATTGGCCAGATCCTTGATGCGCACGGGCGCGGCCCCGGCAGCGCCGGCCCAAACCAGAAGCCCGATCAGAAGCCAGGCGAGCCGCATCACAGATAATCCGCCAGGCTGAGCTTCGACAGCCGCGCGGTAATCGCGTAAAGCGTCTCGATCTGGGCCTCGGCCTCCTGCAGGGCGGTCGCGGTCTCATAGGGATCGGCGGCGATCAGGCCATTGCGCGCGACCTGCAGCGCCGAGCGTTCGGCCTGGTTCGAGGTGATGGCCTGCGCGACCTTCTCCTCGCCGACGCCGGTCAATGTGCGGGCCTCGGTCAGGTCCATCTCTCCCTGCACCAGAAACCCGCCCGCCGCGCGGGACAGTTCGCGCCGGGTGCTGTGGTCCAGGCCGCCGGCTTCCGCGGCATAGGCCATGATCGCGAACCCTTTCAGCGCGGCCCGCAAATCCTGCGAACTGGCGGTGATCGGCGGCGCTATCCGTGTCTCGGGGCTGATGGCGATGGCGGCATTGCCCGTGTCATTGCCAAGATAGCCGGTGTCGGCAAATCCGCCGCCCCCCGCGGGGGCATCGAAATAGGCGTCGATGCCGGCCAGGATGTCAGCCGCCGTGGTCGCGCCGCCGACGGCAGCCGAAATCTGCGCCATCATCGCATCATAGCCGACGACCGGCGCCTGCTCGGTCCGGCTTCCGGCAAAGACATAGCGCCCCGCGACCGCCGAGTTCAGGGAGTCGATGACCGCCCGCAGGTCGCCCGGCGCCTTGTTCAGATAGACATTCAGCGAGGCTTCGGACGACACCAGCGCATCCGACAGCAGCACGGTGCCGGTGGCGCTGGCGCGCGACTGGATGTTTTCCAGCCCGGATTGCGCGGCGCCCAGAAAACTTTGCGCCTCGGCCAGGTTGCGGGCATGCGTATCCAGCAGCGTCAGCCGGGATTCGATCTGGGTGATCCGGCCAAGGTCGCCCCCCAGCGCCTTGGGAATGTCGGCCTTGACGCCGGTCGCGGATTCCTCGGACAGGGTCGCCACCCGCGCCTTCAGCGAGGACTGGCCAAGGCGCATCTGGAAGGCACGCGAAAGGTCGCTGATCGAATTGAAATTGGTCATCACAGCCTCAGGATCTGGTCGAGCATGTCGTTGACGGTCTGAAGCACCTTTGCGTTCGAGGCATAGGCGCGTTCCAGGGACAGCAGCCCCTCCATCTCGCTGTCGGTATCGACGCCCTCGGCCAGCAAGGTCGTGCGCAGGGTGTCGGAATGGGTCTTGTCCTGCAGGGCCGTCGCCTCGCTTCCCAGCCGGAAGGTCGAGGCGCGCGACACGATGTCCGTGGCCAGCGTCAGCATGGTGCGGGGCGTGGTCGACATCGCGGCCGAAGCTGGGGCGCGGTTTTCCGACAGCGCCGTCGACATGCGCAGCAACAGGCCGCTTTCGCCAAGGTCGCCCGGACCCGCCGCGTTTTGCCCGGCGCGAAGCCGCCACAATTCGCCGCCCCGGTCGGGGTCATAGGTGTCCGAAACCGCAATCCGCCCGGCAAACCCCGTTTCGTTCGCTGGGTCCAGATCCGCCTGCAGGTCGCTGAACAGACCGTGGCCCCCGCCCAGTGTCGCATCGACCGCCGGATCGGCAAAGCGGTCATAGAGTTCGCGCGCGAAGCCATCGATCTGCTTCTGGTATTCCGGGGCAAGCTGGTCGCGGATCTGGAAATTCGCCCCGATCGAACCGCCGTCAAGGACCGCCATCTCGCTTTGCGAAAGCGCCTTGCCGTTGATCGTCAACGTCCCAAGCGCGCCGTTCTCGACGCTCATGTCGGCGGTGACGCGCCCGGCCGCCGCGAAACCGATCTGCGCCGGGGTCGTCCCGTCCAGCAGGGTCGCGCCCCCCTTGGTGAACAGCGCGACGCGGCCGTTTTCTCGCGTGACCTCGACCAGGGGAACGATGCTGCTGATCTCGTCGATGGCCGCCTGTCGCGCATCCATCAGCGACGACGGATCGCCGCCCTGCGAGCTGGTCACGGTGATCTGCCGGTTCAGCGCCGCGACGCGTTCCAGTGCGGTGTTCAGCTTGTCCACATCCGAGGCGATCGCCTTTTCAGCGCCGGTCCGGGCGTCCTCGATACCCTGAGACACGTCGCCGATCTTGGCGGCCAGGTTGCGCGCGCTGTCCAGCACATCCTGAAGCCGCACGTCGCTGTCCGGTCGAGATGTCGCCGCCGCGATGGCCGCGTCAAAGGCGGTCAGATGGCTTGTCAGCGAGGATGCGTCATCCGCAGTGCCGAAGTTGGCCTCGACGCTGGCATGGAATGTCGCCAGCGTTTCCGACCCGGTGGCACGGGCCAGCGCCAGCCGGCTTTCGGCCAGAAGCCCCGCATTGACCATGCGCTGGACGCCGTCGATGGCCACGCCCCCGCCATTTGCCGCGTAAAGGCGCGAGGACAGCTCCAGCTCTCGCCGGGCATAACCCGAAACGGATTTGTTCGAGATATTGGTCGAGACGACCTCGGTCCCGCGCGATGTCGCGGCGAGGCCGGAAAGGGCGTTCGAGATCGCCGATGAAAGGCTCATGCCGTTGCTCCTGTGTCAGTCCGGCGGTAGTCAGCGCTTGATGTTGGTCGTCTCCTGCAGCATCTCGTCGACGGTCTGGATGATCTTGGCATTCGAGGAATAGGCGCGCTGGGTCTGGATCAGGTCGGTCAGTTCGGACGCGACATCGGTGGTCGAGCTTTCGCGCGCATATCCGGCGACCGAGCCGGTCGGACCGTCCCCCGCATTCCACAGAAAGAACGCGCCCGAATCCTTCGAGATCTTGTAGGTCTGGTTGTCCAGCGCGGTCAGGCCGTTCGGGTTGGGCACATCGACAAGCGGGACCTGGTACAGGATGCGGGTCACCCCGCTGTCATAGGTGCCGTGCAGATAGCCGTTCTCGTCGATTTCCACTGCCGTCAGCACCCCCGCCGCGGTGCCGTTCTTGGTGATGTTGGTGGGTGAGAAATCGGCGCTGATCTGGGTCAGCCCGCCGGTGCCACCTGGCGCTCCGATATTGATGGTGATCGGGCCATGCGCGGCGTTGACGGTCAGTTCGCCCGTGGCGGGGTCATAGGCGCCGCCACTGAGTGTCGTTACCGCCCCCAGGGGGCCGCCGGGGGCGTCGTTGAAATCCAGCGTATAGGACGCGACCAGCGATTCGTCGGCCGGGGTCGCCGGGTCGTCGAAAGTCGCGGAATCTCGCACCTCCATCGTCCAGCTGTTGGACCGCCCGGTACCCGAGGCACCGACCGTCGGCACGAAGCTCATCGTCAGGGAACGCGAGGCGCCAAGGTTGTCGTAATATTCGATCGAGGTTGAAGAGGTTGTTCCCGCGCTTCCGCCCACCGTCGCCTCGGCGGGAAGGTTGAAGCCGACGCTGATCCGGGTCGTCGGCTCGGCATAGGTGTCGTTCACGTTCAGGACGATCGGTTGCAGCCCGGCGGTGGAATCGCGCGCCATCGTCGGGATGGTGCCGTCGCGGTTCGCGGGCCAACCCAGCAGCACCAGTCCCGAGGACGTGCGCAGGATCCCTTCGGCATCGGTGCGGAATGCGCCGGTGCGCGTCAGGGACAGCGGCACGTTCCCGGTCTGAAGCCCGTCCAGCTCGGACAGGTTCATGACCGGCAGCATCCCGCGACCGGTGATCGCGATGTCGAGGGGATTGCTCGTCCCGACCAGGCTGCCGCGCTGATCGACCACGCGGCTGGATTGCGACAACACGCCCCCCGCCGAATATTGTCCGCCACCATTCGAATTGCCGATCACGACGCTTTCGAATTCTGTCGTGACGCGGCGATAGCCATAGGTGCTGGAGTTGGCGATATTGTCCGAGATGCCCGCCAGCCGGGCCGAGTTTGCGGACAGGCCGGACACGCCGGCAGCGAGGGCGGAGGAAATCGACATTCTGGATCATCCTGTCTGAGTCGAACTGGTTCAGTCTGTCCGGCGGCGGGTTAAGATCGCCCTAATCGCCGGGAAAAGTGGTGCGTCATCTGAGTAAAATCACTTCGATGCGGTTGTTCTCGGGATCCATCGGATTGACCGAACGGTTGCGCCGGTCCGCCAGCGCGGTGACACGCTGGATCCGCCGCGCCTCGGTCCCCGCACCTTCCAGAAGGTTGCGCACGGCATGAGCGCGGGCATCCGACAGCGCCCAGACCGGAGAGTGGATCAGCAATTCGGGATAGGACCGGACATGGCCCGAGATCGCCAGCTGGTTGCGGACGCGGCCCAGGACACCGGACAGGATCCCGGCCAGGTCGCGCAGGGCGGGACTGGGCTGGGCACTGTCATCGATAAAAAGCGGCTCGTCCAGCAGGTCGGTCAGCTCGATGACCAGCCCTTCGTCCGTCATCCGGGTGACGACATGTTTCAGCAGGTTCTGGCGCTGCATGGATTCCGCGCCGCGCCCGGTCAGCTCGTCCTGGACGTGACGGGCCATCGCGTCGAAAGCGGTCTCGTTCGGGTTTCCGCCCTTGATGTCGCGGGATGAGCCGATGCCCTTGCCCGAATTGGCATCTGCATCCTGCAGGTCGCCGCCAAAGGGACCATGAGCGCCGCCCTTGGTCGATTGCACGATGGTGGGGTTGAAATACTCGGCCAGACCCTGACGCTGCTTTTCCGTGGTCGCGTTCAGCAGCCACATCAGCAGGAAGAAGGCCATCATCGCCGTGACGAAATCGGCATAGGCGACCTTCCAGGCCCCGCCGTGATGGCCGCCGCCGCTGCCGCTGCGGGCGCGGATCTTCCGGATGATGATGGGCGCGCCGCGTTCTGCCATGGCCAGTCCCTTGCCGCTGTTCCCTGTTGGTCTAGGCGCGCGGGGCCTAAGATCGGGTTAACGGATCAAATGCCGCGCATTCGGGGCGGTGCCCGCTGCGCCTTGCAAGGCGCGGGGCATCCCCTATTCTGGGCTGATGCAGATCGAAGGCACATATGACCTGACAAGCGGACGCGGGCTGATTGCCTGTCCGCGTTGCGACGCGCTTCATGTGGAACATGACCTTCATGCCGGGGAAACCGCCCGCTGCGTGCGGTGCAACGCGGTTCTGGCCAGCCCGCGCGCCGGGGCCTTCACCCGGATCATCGCCCTGTCGTTCACCACCATCGTCCTGATGCTGGCGGCGGTGTTCTTTCCGTTCCTGCGCATCTCGCGTTCGGGGTTCGGGAACGAGACATCGCTTTTCGACGTGGCACTGGCCTTCTCGCACGGGCCGCTGATCCCGCTGACGGTGGGGCTGCTGGGGGCAATCGTCGGCCTGCCGGTGCTGCGGGCCTGCCTGCTGGTTTATACCCTGCTGCCGCTGTCGCGCGGGCGGCCCCCCCGCGCCCATGCCGTGGGGGCCTTTCGCCTGTCCGAAACGCTGCGGCCGTGGTCGATGGCCGAGATCTTCGTGATCGGGACCACGCTTGCCCTGGTCAAGGTCGGCGGGCTTGCGACCATCAGCTTCGGGCCGGCCTTCTGGGCCTTCTGCGCGCTGATCCTGGTCAACGCGGCCAGCAACGTCTTTACCAGCGCCACCACGATCTGGGACGCGATCGAGGATGGCGGGGCGCATACCGACGGGCGCGAACTGCTGAGGGAGCGGCCGGAATGAACGACAGCCCGACGAATCCCGGCCATGACCACAATGCCGAACATGACGCGCCGATCCTGACGGCGCATCGCGCGGGGCTGATCGGATGCCGCGGCTGCGGTCGTGTCTGGCCCGCGGCCGAGGAAACCTGCCACCGCTGCGGCGCGGGGCTGGTGCCGCCCGATCGACGTTCGCTGAATGGGGTCTGGGCCTGGCTGATCGCGGGCTTCATCTTCTATATCCCCGCGAACCTGTTCCCGATGCTGCGGACCTCGACCTTTGGAGGGCTGGCGGGAAACAGTGAATCCACGATCTTCGGCGGCGTCCTGGAACTGCTGCATTACGGCAACTGGTTCGTCGCCGCCGTTGTCTTTACCGCCTCGATCATCGTGCCCATCGGCAAGTTCATCTCGATCGCCTGGCTTGCCCTTGTCGCGGGGCGCCCCGCCACGGTTCATGACGCGCATCGCCGCCTTGTTCTCTACGAGGTGGTCGAATTCATCGGGCGCTGGTCGATGATCGACGTCTTCGTCGTGGCGATCCTCTCGGCACTGGTCCAGCTGGGATTTGTCGCCTCGATCCATCCCGGACCGGCGGCGGTCGCCTTTGCGCTGTCTGTTGCTTTCACAATGCTTTCTGCGCAAAGCTTTGACCCAAGACTGATCTGGCGGGGGCTGCCGCTGCGAAGCCGCAAGGACCAAGACCACCTATGACCGACACACCCCCGCCCGCCGAGCCTGGCCCGGCGCTGAAACCGGCCGAGCCTGTGCGCAAGACCGCGGCCCGCGCCGTGCGTGCAGGATCGTCGCTGATCTGGCTGGTTCCGATCATCGCGCTGATCGTGACCCTGGGGGTGGGTTGGAACGCCATCGCCAGCCGCGGCACGCTGATATCGGTGAACTTCAAGGATGCGACCGGGATCACGCCCGGCGAAACCGCGCTGAAGTTCCGCGAAATCACGGTGGGCAAGGTCGAATCCGTCCGTTTCACCTCGGATCTGCAACAGGTCGAGGTGAATATCCGTGTCGACAAGGATCTGGCCCGCTTCATCGACAGCCAGTCCCAGTTCTGGATCGTGCGGCCACAGGTCTCGGCGCAGGGAATTTCGCGCCTGGACACCGTTCTGACCGGATCCTTCATCGAAGGTTATTGGGACGGACAGGCCGATGAGCAGCAGACCGAATTCCAAGGCCTGGAAAAGCCGCCCTTGACCAGCTTTGGCGCCAAGGGAACCTGGATCGTGCTGTCGGCCGAGCGGTCGCGGGGCATGACCGACGGCGCTCCCGTCACCTTCCGCGGCTTGCAGGTTGGGCGGATGCAGAACCTGCGGCTGGCCGAGAACAACGAAGGCGTGCTGGCCGATGTCTTCGTCGCCGCCCCGCATGACGCGCGGCTGACCAGCAACACGGTATTCTGGGATACGTCGGGGTTTTCGATCTCGTTCGGGGCGCAAGGTCTGGCGGTCAACGTGAACTCGCTGGCCTCGTTGCTGCAGGGCGGGGCCGAATTCGCGACGCTGACATCAGGCGGTGAGCCTGTCGAGAATGGCCATGTCTTCGCGCTGCAACCCAGCGAGGCCTCGGCACGTGAGAACCTGTTCATTGACGCGGCCAACGTCCTGCGCCTGACCATGCTGATCGACGAATCCGTCAAGGGGCTCGAGACGGGCGCGAATGTCCAGTACATGGGCCTGACGGTCGGACGCGTCACCGACCTTGCGTCGCGCACCGTCGACGGCCCGAACGGTGAACGGATTCAGCAAGAGGTGACGCTGGCCATCACGCCCGAACGGCTGGGCCTGTCCGGCGATGTGACGCGCGAACGCGCACTGGACTTCGTGGCCGAGCAGGTGGGCAACGGGCTTCGCGCGCGCATCGCCAGCGCCGGGTTCTTTGGCACCTCGCTTGAGGTCGAACTGGTCTCGCTGTCCGACAGCGCGCCCGCGGAACTGAACCGCGATGCCAAGCCAAATCCGGTCATCCCGACCGCGCCGGGCGAGATCTCGGACTTCTCGGAAACGGCGCAGGGCTTCCTGTCGCGGGTTGGCAACCTGCCGATCGAGGAGGCGCTGAAATCCGTCACCGACATGATGAACTCGATCACCTCGCTGGCCAGCAGCGAAGACACACGGGCCATTCCGGGCGCCCTGCGCGGCACGCTGGACGACGCCCGGACCACCAGCGGCGAGATGCGCCAGATCGCGACCGAGCTGCGCGAATCCGGCGCGGCGGGTCAGCTTCGAAAGATGATCGACGAGGCTTCGGCCGCGGCCGAGGCGGTCAAGCTGGCCGCTGCCGATGTCCCCGCCATGGTCGAGGAAATCGACAAGGCCGCGACCTCGGTGGCCGAAGTCGATTTCGCCGCCCTTTCCACCGAGGCGCAGGGAATCCTGAAGGATGTCCGCGCCATGATCGGCTCGGAGGACGCCGCGCAGCTGCCGCGCAACCTGTCCGACACGCTCGAGGCGGCATCGGGGCTTCTCAATGACCTGCGCGACGGCAATGCCGCCGGCAGTCTGAACGAGGCGCTGAGTTCCGCCAAGCTGGCGGCGGACAGCATCTCGGACACCGCCCGGCAGCTTCCGCAGCTGACCGCGCGGCTGGAATCGCTGGCAGCGCGGGCGGAGAGCGTGATTGCGGCCTATGGCGACCGCTCCGCCTTCAACACCGAGACGATCAATTTGATGCGCGAGATGCGGCGCGCGGCCAATTCCTTCGCCAACCTGGCCCGCACCATCGAACGCAATCCACAAGCCTTCATTCTGGGACGATAAGATGCGCCACCTTTTGATCGCCTCTGCACTGCTGGCCGCGCTGGCCGGCTGCTCGAATGGCGAAAAGACCGCCCGCTACCTGATCGACCCGCCGGCTTCGGGCGAGCGGTTGCCCAACCGCCTTGGCACCGCCGAGCTGAGGGATGTGTCGCTGCCCGAATACGCCTCGGCGGGTGAGGTCAGCTGGCAGGGTGGCGATGGAGCGGTGCGTTCGAACACGCGCCAGCTTTGGGCGGACCAGCCGCAGCGCGCCTTTACGCTGACGCTGGCGCGGGCGATTTCGGACATGTCGGGCGCGACGGTCATCGCCGAGCCCTGGCCGCTGGCCGAGCCCCCGCGCCGCACCGTCGAGGTCCGGGTGGAAAAGGCTCTGGCCCAGTCCGATGGCAGCTTCCGGCTGAGCGGGCGCTATTACGTTGCAGACTCTGCGGCTGGTGGCGCGAACCATGCGCGCAGCTTCGACATTTCGGTCCCGATGGGCGTGCAGGGCGACAAGGCGGGTCCCGCGACCATCGCGCGGGCGCAGTCGCAGGCCATCGCGCAGCTTGCGCGCCAGATCGCGACCTTGAGCGGGGCGGGAAATTCGCTGCGCACTTCGCAAGCGGCGCCGGGGCGGATCGACGACATCTTCTCGCAACCGCTGCCGCCTCTGGACGGCAGCTGAGGGGTCAGCCCGCCGCCGGGTCGAACTGGCCAAAGCGGCCCGCAGCAAAGACCAGCGGGTGATCGCCGGGTCCGGCGACCGTGACCCGCAGGACGCGGCCGATCATCACCGTGTGGTCGCCCGCATCATGGGCGGCGTGGCTTTGGCAATCGAACCGCGCGGCGGCACCGGGGATCAGCGGCACGCCCTGTTCACTCAGCCCGTGGGGAAGGCCCTGGAACTGAAGCCCGCCACGCGTGAAGCGCAGGCAGGTGTCAAGCTGTTCGGCCCCCAGGATATGCACCGACCAGAAGGGCGCGTGCACGAAACCTTCGTGCCGGGCCGAGGCTTTGGCCGGGCACCACAGCAGTAGCGGCGGTTCCAGCGAGACGCTGGTGAAGCTGTTCACCGTCATGCCCATCGGACCGGCATCGCCCGTGGCGGTGACTACCGTGACGCCGGTGGCAAAGCGCCCCAGCGCTTCACGCAGCAGGCGCGCCTCGGCGGTCGCGGGATGAAAGGTGATTTCGTCCGCGAGCCGGTCGCGGGTCGCGGGAGGAATGCGGCTCATGCGCGGAACCCTGTCATCTGCGGTCGCCCATTCATAGCCGCGCCCCGGCAGGTCATCAAGCCGAGCCAGCCGGGCCGAGCCCCGCGATCATCTGGCGGTGCAGGCCGGGTGGCGCGACGACCAGGCCGTCGCACAGCGCACGGGCAGTGTTGAACCGCAACGGGCGCCCCGAAAGCTCTGTCGCAAGGCAGCCCGCGCGCTCGGCGATCAGGCTGCCCGCGGCGATGTCCCATTCCCACGCGGCCCGTGTCGACAACGCGGCGTTGAACTGGCCCTGCGCCACCAGGCACAGCCGCCATGCGAGCGAGGGGCGGAATTCCCGCCGCACCGGCGGAACCACTCCGCGCCAGAACACCGGGTCGAGGCTGGGTTTCCCTGTCAGCACGCGCGCCCCGTCCAGCGCGCTGTCTGCCGGGGTCATCGGTTTGCCGTTCAGCAGGGCCGGTCCTTCGGAATGGGCCAGATAGGTCAGGCCGCGCGCAGGCAGATGGACCACCGCCGCCGTGATCCGGTTCCCGGTGGCGATGGCCAGCGAATGCGAAAACCCGTCCTGCCCGGCCAGGAAGGCACGGGTCCCGTCGATCGGGTCCAGGATGAAGCAATGTTCGGCGTCCAGCCGGGCGGGTTCGTCCGCGGATTCCTCGCTGAGCCAGCCGTAATGCGGCCGGGCTGCGCGCAGCACCTGTTCCAGATGCGCATTGACGGCGAGGTCGGCCTCGCTGACGGGGCCGGCGCCGTCGCTTTTCTCCCAAGCCTGGGGATCCTTGCGCCAGAACCGCAGGGCGATTTCCCCTGCCTCGCGCGCGGCATCGGTCAGCAGGTCCAGGTCACTCGCCGGCAACGGTCATCCCTTCGATCAGCAGACTGGGCACCCGGGAGGCGCGCCAGTCGCGGACGTCATTGGCGGCGGTCAGGCGCATCAGCATGTCGCGCAGGTTGCCCGCGATGGTGCATTCGTTCACAGCATGGGTGATCTGGCCATTCTCGACCCAGAAGCCGCTGGCCCCGCGCGAGTAATCTCCGGTTGTCGAGTTGATCGAGGCACCCAGCATCGACGTCACCAGAAGGCCGCGACCCATGTCCCGGATCAGGTCTTCGCGGCTTTTCTCTCCGGGTGTCAGCACCAAGTTGGTGATGCCGGGCGAAGGCGGGCTGCCCGCGCCACGCATTGCGTTCGCGGTTGATGGCATGCCCAGCTTGCGCCCGGTCGCAAGGTCAAGCGTCCAGCCCTGCAGGACACCGTCGCGGACGATGGCACGCGGGGCGGTGGCCAGCCCCTCGGCGTCGAAGATGCGCGATCCGCCCATGCGCGGCAGATGCGGTTCTTCGATCAGGTCGAAGCCCGGCGGCAGGACCGCTTCGCCCAGGGCATCGCGCAGCCAGCTCGCGCCGCGCGCAACGGCCGCGCCATTCGCGGCCGAGACCAGATGTCCGATCAGGCCCGAGGCGATGCGTTCGTCGTAAAGGATCGGAAACGCGCCGGTCGGAGGCTTGCGCGCGCCCCGCCGTTCGACCGTGCGTTCCCCCGCTTGCCGCCCGATATCCTCGGGCGAGGGCATGTCGGATCCGTGGACCCGGCTTTCCCCGGCCCAGTCACGCTCCATCCCCGTGCCTTCGCCCGTGATCGCGATCGCCGACAGGCCATGCCCGCTGCGGGCGACACCGGCGGAAAAGCCGTTCGTCGCCGAAATCCACATCCTGCGATGCGAGAAAGAGGCACCGGCGGCCTCGATCTTGGAGATGCCGTCCACGGCCAGCGCCGCGGCTTCGGCCCGCAAGGCGGCGTCCTGCAGAAAGGCGGGTTCGGGTTCGGGGCCGTGGTCGAACAGGTCCAGCCGCGTGCTGTCGGTGTCGCGGGTCAGCTCGTCCGGCTCGGCAAGGCCCAGCGTGTCATCGACCGGCGCTTCGCGCGCCATCGCGACTGCGCGCTGGGCCATGTCGCCGATGGTCCGCTCGGACCGGTCCGAGGCCGAGACGCAGGCCTGGCGTCCGCCCAGCAGCACGCGCAGCCCGATCTCGACACCCTCGGCGCGTTCGGCGTGTTCCAGTTTGCCCGCCCGCACGTCGACCGAAACCGCCGCGGCCTCGACCGCCACGGCATCGGCCTGATCCGCCCCGGCCCGGCGCGCGGCCGCCAGAAGCTGCTCTGTCAGGGACTGAAGGCGCGCGAATTCGGACATGGTCTCTCCTCGGGTCGACGGCGGCGGCGGAATGCCTTGCGCCCCGGACGGGCCGGGGCGCGGCAGGATGGCGTTGTGGCGCCGGACTTACTTGATCTGCTGCCCGTTGGCAAAGATCGCTCCGCCGTCCTTGAATTCAAGTTCGGTGGTCAGCTTGTCGTCGCTGCCCTCGACGGGCTTGGCGAACATGGCCAGCATCATGCGCACGCCCATCATCTGGTCCTGAGGGATCAGGCCGATGCTGCCCAGCTTGTCGAGCAGGCCGTTGATCCCCTGGAACTCGGCATGAACCTGGCCCACAGGGGCATCCATCGAACCGGATTCAGGCGTCTTCAGGCTGCCGGTGGCGGTTGCGCTGGCACCGAGCAGGTTCAGCGCGATCTGGTTGATGTCCAGCTGGACGGGTTCGAAGCCCGAGGGTTCGGCGCTTGTTTCATCGTCCATTTCGTCCATCTGGGCCTGGGCTTCGGCGTCATCGGCGGGGGCGTCGGGCGACATGCTTTCGGCGGTGGCGTCGTCGGTCGCATCCGCCGGGGGCGTCTCGTCGCCGGTATCGGGCTCGGGCAGGGCGAAAAGATCCTTGGTGACCTTCATCAGCCCGCCCAGGTCGATTTCAAGCGAAGCCGGATCGCGCGGCAGCTTGGCTTCGGGGTCGAACATGTTCCAGATCGCATCGCCCAGCGAAACGCCTTGCAACGAATAGGCGAATTTGAACGGCTGCGGCGCGTCCTGCTGTGTGACCGGAAGCTGCATGTTGAAGCTGCCGCTGTTCACCGCATAGTTGATCGGGAAGGGCAGTTGCGGCGAGGTCATGTCGAACTGCATCGCGTCCGAACCAAGCTGATAGCCCATGCCCGCGCTGGACAGCGTGAAGCTGCCGTCGAAGCCCTTGCCGTCATATTTGCCCGCGCCGCTGCTGGGCTGGCCGCTTTCGTCAGTGCCCGAGAATTCGAAGGTGGCGTTGACCGCCCCCGACCTCATCCGACCGTCCATCGCCAGGCCCGCCTTCAGCGCCTCGCTCATCTGCTCTTCCAGGTTGGCGATGCCCTCGGGCGCGGTCATGCTGCCATCGCCCTCGATCCCCTCCATGCTGCCCGCGAATTTCACGCTGCCTTCTTCTTCGTCGCTGACATCGCCGCTGAAGGTGACCTTTTCGGTCTTCAGGTCATAGTCATATTTCGCCGGATTCCCCGACACGACGTGGAAGTTGCCGGTCGAGTTCTGCAGCGCGAAGTTCATCGGCAGCGGGCGTTCGTCGCCGTCGCTGGTCATCGTGGTCAATGCCAGCTCGATCGTCGGGTAGTTGAAGGCGTGGGTCATGTCCTCGGGCGCGCCCGAAGTCACCATGCCGTTCCCCGGCAGTGAGACTTTTACCGGGATCGTATAGGTCCCGCCTTCGGGCTCGGCGCCTTCCAGGGTCAGGTCCATGTTGTCCGAGAAGACGGTCTTGACCTTGCCGTCGCCCTGGCCGGTCAGCAGCGCCTGCGGCAGCTTGACCTCGACCCGGCCGGTTTCAGGACCGCCCGCGATCAGGATGTCGCGCACGGTCAGCGTGTCGCCGGACATGTCGCGCCCGCCCTCAGTCACGGTGTAGCCCATGGACTGATAATATTCGACCCAGGACTGCCAGACCTGTTCCGGAGTGACGTCGGCAAAGGCGGGCGTGCCGATGGCGGCAAGGGCCATGGCAGAGCTTGTCAGTTTGCGGAACATTTCATTACCTTTCATGGGCGGAGCAAGTCATCGTCGAAGCAAGGAAAGAACATTTGCCTTGGGTTGTGCCATAGCATGCGCGGGGCTCCAAGGAGTGTTGGCATGATCTTGAGCGATTTCTCGGACGGTTTGGGGCGGATCACCATCTCGCGCCCGGACAAGGCGAACTCGTTGACCGGGGCAATGCTTGCCCAACTGACCGGGGCTTTTGCCGCAATGGCCGAACGGACCGATCTGCGCGCGGTGGTCCTGACCGGCGCGGGGCGGGTGTTTTCCGCGGGGGCCGATCTGGACGAGGCACGGGCGGGGCTGGCGCTTTCCCCGGAATG
Source organism: Paracoccus broussonetiae (assembly GCF_031854425.1). Taxonomy (NCBI): domain Bacteria; kingdom Pseudomonadati; phylum Pseudomonadota; class Alphaproteobacteria; order Rhodobacterales; family Paracoccaceae; genus Paracoccus; species Paracoccus broussonetiae. Next base: position 34,680 of record NZ_JAVRQI010000011.1, read on the forward strand.
GGAACGGCTGTCGGCCCGCGTCGCCTCGATGCCCTGCCTGACCATCGCGGCCCTGAACGGCACGGTCGCGGGCGGTGCGATGGGAATGGTGCTGGCTTGCGACATCCGGCTTTGCGCGCCGGGGGCCAGCCTGTTCTATCCGGTCATGCGGCTGGGTTATCTGCCGCAGCCAAGCGACGCGCGCCGACTGTCGGAGTTGGTCGGACCGTCGCGGGCGCGGATGATCCTGCTGGCGGGACAGAAGGTTCCGGCCGACGAGGCGCTGGCCTGGGGGCTGGTCGACCGGCTGGTCGCCCCCGAAACGCTGCTGCCCGCGGCCGAGGCGCTGACGGCTGATGCGCGTGTCGCACCAGCCGGTCATGTCGCTGCGATCAAGGCCCTGATGACCTGACGCGTTGCCTGGCCGTTCAGGCGTAGGCCGACTGTCGCGAGAAATGCTGGCACAGCATGTAATAGACGACGGCGCGATACTTGTTACGGTTGGCGCTGCCGTATTTCGCGACGACCGCGTTGATCGCATCCATCAGCTCGGGGCTGTCGCCCAGTCCCAGCTTCTTGATCAGATAGTTCTGCTTGATGCGCTCCAGCTCGGCCGGATCCGAAGCCGCGACGGTTTCCGCATCGCTGTTATAGATCGATGGCCCGCATCCGACCACGACCTTGGTCAGCAGGTCCATGTCCGGCGCGGTGCCCAGTTTGTCCTTCATATCGGCTGCGTATTTCGCGATCAGGTCGTCCCGTTTGCTCATGGTGCATCCCCCGAAATGTGAACTTCCGGGGGAAAGCCTAGCGGGACGGGGCGAAATATCAACCGCAAGCATGGGCTTGCCGGTCGGCGCGGCCCGTCAGTAGCGGTAATGCTCGGCCTTGAACGGCCCTTCGGGGGTGACGCCGATGTAATCGGCCTGCTCTTTCGACAGGGTCGTCAGTTTGACACCGATCCGGTCCAGATGCAGGCGTGCGACCTGCTCGTCCAGATGCTTGGGCAGGATATAGACGCCGGGCTGGTAGTCGTCGCCCTTGGTCCACAGCTCGATCTGCGCCAGCACCTGGTTGGTGAAGCTGGCCGACATCACGAAGCTGGGATGGCCGGTCGCGTTGCCAAGGTTCAGCAGGCGGCCCTGCGACAGCAGGATGATGCGGTTGCCCGAGGGCATCTCGATCATGTCCACTTGGTCCTTGATATTGGTCCACTTGTGGTTGCGCAGCGCGGCGACCTGAATCTCGTTGTCGAAATGGCCGATGTTGCCGACGATCGCCATGTCCTTCATCTCGCGCATATGCTCGATGCGGATGACGTCCTTGTTGCCGGTGGTGGTGACGAAAATGTCGGCCGATGCGACCACATCCTCAAGCAGCACGACCTCGAAACCGTCCATCGCGGCCTGCAGCGCGCAGATCGGGTCGACCTCTGTCACCTTCACGCGCGCACCGGCGCCGCGCAGGCTGGCCGAAGAGCCCTTGCCGACATCGCCATAGCCGCAGACCACGGCGACCTTGCCCGCCATCATCACGTCGGTGGCGCGGCGGATGCCGTCGACCAGCGACTCCTTGCAGCCATACTTGTTGTCGAATTTCGACTTGGTGACGCTGTCGTTCACGTTGATTGCCGGGAAGGGCAGCAGACCCTTCTTGTGCAGGTCGTAAAGACGGTGGACGCCCGTGGTGGTTTCCTCGGACACGCCCTGCAGGGCCGCGCGCTGCCGCGTGAACCAGCCCGGAGACTGCGCGAGGCGCTTCTTGATCTGGGCGAACAGGAATTCTTCCTCTTCCGAGGTCGGGACGGCGATCAGCTCGGTTTCACCGGCTTCGACACGAGCACCCATCAGGACATACATGGTCGCATCGCCGCCATCGTCCAGGATCAGGTTCGCGGTGCCTTCGCCGAACTGAAAGATCTGGTCGGTATAGGACCAGTATTCCTCAAGCGTTTCACCCTTGATAGCAAAGACAGGCACGCCGGACTTGGCGATGGCCGCCGCGGCGTGATCCTGGGTCGAATAGATGTTGCACGACGCCCAGCGGACTTCGGCGCCAAGCGCGGTCAGCGTCTCGATCAGTACCGCGGTCTGCACGGTCATGTGCAGCGACCCGGCGATGCGCGCACCCTTCAACGGTTGGGTCGCGCCGAACTGGGCGCGAAGCGCCATCAGGCCCGGCATCTCGGTTTCGGCGATGTCCAGTTCCTTGCGGCCGAAATCGGCCAGGCTGATATCTTTGATGATGTGATCGGTCACGGCAATGCCTCAAGAATGGGTGTTTGCCGCGCCATAGCATTTGCAGGCATTTCCTGCAAATGGCGGGTCAGCTGTTGAGCCCGACCTTGACGAAATAGGTCTGGGGACTTTCGCCCGAGTTGAATCCTATGCCCGAGGCGATGATGCAGCTGGTGGCGTCGGGACGCTCCAGCACCACGGTCCATGTGCCCATCAATTCGGATCCCCACAGCGCAGTGTCGCGGGAATTGGTTGCGACCTTGTGTTCGTCGAATTCGTCGCGCAGGGCGGACTCGATCTCGGCATTGCGGTCGCACCAGGGCTGGCCGGGACCGGCATCGGCCGAAACCGGCAGCGAGCGGGCCATTTCGCGCACCGCGCGCGGATCCATGCCCGCCACGGCGGACCAGCCGCGCGGGTTGCCGGCGTTTTCTTCGCGCGGGGTGATGGTGGCGCCAGCCTGACCGGCGGGCAGCGCGACAAGCGCGGCAAGAGTTGCGGCAAGCAGGCTGCGGGTCATGGAATTCGGCATGGTTTCAACCTTTCGATTTCGCGGCGATCCCAAGGAAGAAACACGACGGAAGCGGGCCGGGTTCCGGTCTTTCCGCATGGTCCCGGTGTTGTGAGCGCTAGCACCACCGGCGGCGATCTTCTAAAAGGACCGGGACAACAGGGGGAAAGGAATCCGCGATGGCGATCTTGCTGGCAGATGTGGGCGGCACCAATGCAAGGCTGGCGCTGGCGCGGGCCGAAGGCATCATGACCGGCAGCATCTCGCGTTTTCGCGGCGAGGATCATGCCGATTTCGACCAGGTCGTGCGCCTGTTCCTGGAACGGCAGGGCAAACCCCGGATCGAGGCCGTATGCGTCGCGGTGGCCGGTCCTGTCTCGCAAGGGCAGGCGCGGTTGACCAACCGCGACTGGGACTTCAGCGAAGAGCGGCTGCTGGCGCTGACCGGCGCAGGACGGGCACGACTGATCAACGACCTGACCGCCCTGGGGTATGCCACGCCCGCGCTGTCGGGCGACGCGGCGGGCTTCTTGCGGCAGGCGCCCACGGATGGCGCGCGCAATGGCCAGCGGCTGGTCGTCAACGCGGGCACCGGCTTCAATGTCTGCGCGGTCAAGGTTCTGCCCGGCGGCGGCATCGCCTGCCTTGAGGCGGAAGAGGGACATACGCGGCTGCCCGTCTCGGTCGCCATTCCGCTGGCCGAGGCGCTGGGCGACAAGGCCCGCGCCTTTGATTCCGTCGAGGAACTGTTTGCAGGCCGCGGCCTTGCGCGGCTGCATGCCGTTCTGCACGACCTTGCCCCCCAGCGCGCCGAAGAGGTCGTCACCGCCGCCGAGTCCGGGGATGCCGCGGCGGTCACGACCTGCGATCTTTACGCCAGGCTGTTCGGGCTGATCTGCCGCGAGCTGGCGCTGCGCTTCATGCCGATGGACGGGATGTTCCTGGCAGGCAGCGTGGCCCGCAGCGCGACGCGGCGCATGCCGCTGTTCGAGGCCGCGTTCCTGTCCGATCCGCTGATGGCGCAGATCCCCGCCGCGGTTCCGATCGGCGTGATCCTGGATGACATGGCGGCCCTGCATGGCTGTCTTGCCGCAGTTGGGTGAACATCCGCCGATCACGGGTGCTTGACACTGGCTTTTGAGGGCTCCTCCTGCAAGACTGCCCCGAAAGCCAGAGCAGGGCAGGTGGAATGGGACGGATTTTGAAGGCTGGCGCTGCCGCGGCAATCATGCTGGGGGTGGCAACGGGGGCTGTGCTGGCCCAATCCGGCAGTTCTTCATCCGCATCCTCATCACCCTTCTCGGGCTTGTTCGGCCGCAAGGACAATAACGAAGGCTCGGCCGTTGACCTGAGCTTCCAGATCGGTGGCCGCGACGACGACATCCTGCCCGCGGTGCGCAATACCTCGCTGCTGCTTGGCGCGCAGAAGGACGGGCGCGTCACCGGACAGGACATGCTGGCGGCGGCGCGTGGTGATTACGCGCGCATTCTGGGCGTCCTTTACGACGAAGGGTATTTCTCCGGGATCATCAATATCCGGCTGGACGGGGTCGAGGCTGCCTCGATCGCTCCGCTTGATGCACCGCGGAGCGTGCGCAAGGTCGAGGTCGTGGTCGATCCGGGGCCGCGATTCCGCTATAGCCGCGCCGATATCGGTCCGGTTGCGCCGGGGACCAATATTCCCCACCAATATCGGACGGGCGAAGTCGCGCGCACCGGAGACATGAAATCAGCCGCAACCACGGCCGTCGATGGTTGGCGCAATGTCGGCCATGCCAAGGCTGCCGTCGCGCAGACCGATATCGTTGCCGATCACGCGACGAATCTGGTCGACAGCCGCATCATGCTGGCCCCCGGCCCGTCGCTGCGATTCGGCCAGCTTAGTATCCGCGGCTATCAGCGCATGGACCCGCGCCGCCTGCGCAAGATCGCGGGCTTTCCCGAGGGCGAGCGCTACGATCCCGAAGAGCTTGAGGACGTGCGCAAGCGTCTGCGGCGTTCGGGTGTCTTTTCCGCGATCACACTGACCGAGTCCGATTACATCGGCCCGAACGACACGCTGGATGTCGACCTGCTTGTAGTCGAACAGAAGCTGCGTCGTTTCGGGGGTGGTTTCGAATATTCCAGCGTCGAGGGCTTCTCGCTGACCGGCTACTGGCTGCACCGCAACCTGATGGGCGGGGGCGAGAGACTGCGCATCGACGCCAGCATCGAGGATGTCGGCTCCAGCACCTCGGGCACGGATTATCGGCTGGGCGCGCGGATCGACCGTCCGGCGACCCTGCATCCGGATATCACCGGCTATGTCATGGCCGAGGTCAGCAGCGAGCAGGAAGAGGATTACGACCAGCAGGCCGGCACCTTTGGCCTTGGCTTCACCTATCAGCCCAGTGACGAGCTGACGGCGGATATCGCGCTGCAATTCCGCGCGCTGCGGGTCGATGACGATTCCGGACGCACGAACTTTCGCCTGTTCGCATTCCCGATGTCGGTCACATGGGACAAGCGGGACGAGCCGACAGATGCCAAGCGCGGATACTGGCTTTACGGCTCGGCCACTCCCTTTGTCGGGTTGCAGGACGAAACCGGCTCGGGCGCGCAGCTGATCGGGGAAAGCCGCGGCTATTACAGTTTCGGCACCGATGATCGGGTGACGCTGGCGGGGCGGGCGCGGCTTGGCACGGTGCTTGGGCCCGAAATCGATGAAGTGCCGCGCGACTACCTGTTCTATTCGGGCGGTGGCGGCACGGTGCGCGGCCATTCCTTTGAATCGCTGGGCGTGAACGTGATCCGCGGCCCCGGCGGCACGGTCAAGACCGGCGGTATGAGCGTTGTGACCCTGACGGCCGAGACCCGCTATCAGATCCGCGAAAAGATCGGCCTTGCCGTCTTTACCGATGCCGGTCGCGTGTGGGAGGAAAGCGGCTTTTCGGGAAGCAGCGACTGGCAGGCCGGGGCAGGGGCGGGCATCCGTTATCGCACCCCGATCGGGCCGCTGCGCTTCGACATCGCAGTGCCCGTCGGCGGCGGCTTCGAGGACGACGACGACGATGGCGGCGTTCAGGTCTATATCGGGCTGGGGCAGGCATTCTGATGAAATTGCATGATCTGACCTTTCGCATCCTGCTTGGCATCTGGCTGGCCACGACGGTTCCGCTTTGGGGCACCGCGCAGGAGGCCGAGCCCGACAGCGCCGCCGAGATTTCCGAACAGGTCGAGGATGACCGCGGCTTCATCACGCGCTTCCTTGAGGAAAAGCTTTCCGGCGCTGGTCGCCAGGTGGTGCTTGAGGGGTTCCGCGGGGCGCTGTCATCCAGGGCGACCTTTACCCGCCTGACCATCGCCGATGACCAGGGCGTCTGGATCACGCTGGAAAACGGGGCGCTGCAATGGCAGCGCTCGGCCCTGCTGGGCCGTCGCGTCCAGATCGAGGAGCTTTCGGCAGAACGCGTGATCCTGCCGCGCCGGCCGGGCGGCGGCCCCGCGGGCGCGCCGCAGGCCGAGACGCGTGAATTCTCGCTGCCGCAGCTGCCGGTGTCGGTCAATATCGACAAGATCTCGGTCGGACGGGTGGAACTGGGTGCGCCAGTCATGGGACTAGAGGCGGTGCTGGCCGTGCAGGGCTCGATGAACCTTGCCAATGGCGAGGGCGCGACGAACCTGACCATCAACCGCGTCGACGGGCCGCGCGGGCAATTCGGGCTGGTCACGTCCTTTTCGAACGAAAGCCGCGTCCTGAATCTGGACCTGAATCTGGACGAGGATAAGAACGGGCTGTTCTCGAACCTCGTCAACATGAACGGGCGCCCCGCCGTCAAGGCCGAGATCAAGGGCAATGGTCCGCTTTCGGATTTCGCGGCCGAGATCCAGCTTGCGACCGACGGCCAGCCGCGCGTCAAGGGCAAGGTCGAAGTGATGGCCCAGGCCCAGGACGGTGCGCCGGGGACAGCTTTCCGCATGGATCTTGACGGAGACATCGCCCCGCTGATCAAGCCGGACCGGCAGGAATTCTTTGCCGGTCAGTCCAGGATCCGCGCGAATGGCTGGCGCGGGCAGGATGGCCGGCTGGACGTCCCCGAACTGAAGGTCACGACCGGCGGGCTGGACCTGCAGGGCGCGGTCAAGGTGAACGCCAAGGGCGCGCCCGAAAGCGCGAACCTGACCCTGCTTCTGGGGCAGGACGCGGGGGCGACCCAATTGCCGGTCGCGGTCCCCTTCGGCAAGATACCGACAACCGTGCGCTCGGGCAGCGTCCTGCTGACCTATGACGCCGCGCAGGATTCCGGCTGGCGGCTGACGGGCCGCATCGGCGATCTGTCCCGCCCCGATATCAGCCTGTCCGAAGTTCGGCTGGACGGCCGCGGCCGAGTGGTCCTGACCCCTGAACAGGCCCTGTCCGAAGTGCGCGGCTGGGTTGCATTCGGCATGGACGATCTGGAACCCAGCGGTCCCGGCCTGGCCGAGGCGCTGGGGGACACGCTGAACGGCGGTCTGAACTTTGCCTTCACCCCCGGCAATGCCCTGAAGCTGTGGGGCATGAATATCAATGGCGACGATTTCCGCGTGACCGGCGACATGGACGTTTCCGGCCTGCAAAGCGGGATCGCGCTGGCGGGCGACCTGAATGCCGAACATCGCAACCTGTCGCGCTTTTCGGTCCTTGCGCAGCGGAAGCTGGGGGGCAGCGCGACTGCGGCGATCAAGGGGCGCTATGTCCTGCTCAGCAAGGCCTTTGACGTCGACACCCGGATCGAGGGGCAGGATATCAGCATCGGGCAGGTGAATGCCGACCGCATGCTGGCAGGCGCTTCGCGCATCGAGCTTAGCGCCCGGCGGGACACGACCGGGATCGATCTGCGGCGGCTGTTCGTCAATGCGCAGAACCTGACGGCCGAGGCGCAGGGCAAGCTTAGCAGCGCCGACAGCAATGTCTCGGCCAAGATCACAATGCCGGACCTGTCGGTCGCCGATCCGAAGTTCTCGGGGCTGCTCAGTGCAGATGCCCGCCTGACCGGTCCGGCCGGGTCGCGCCGGCTGGTGGTCAAGGGCGATGCGCAGGACCTTATTCTTGGCATCCCCGAGATTGACGGCGCCTTCAAGGGCGAGACCGGCCTGACGGTCGAGCTGATGCAGTCCAAGGACAGCTATGAATTGCAGCGCTTCCAGCTGGTGAACCCCCAGCTTGACGCGCAGGGTCTGGGGCATTTCACCCCGCAGGAACTGAACGGCGAGCTTTCGGTGTCGATGCCCGACCTGGCCGTGCTGGGGCGCGGCTTCTCGGGCGGGCTGACGGCGCAGGCGACCGCGACCCAAAAGGACGGCGCGCGCCAGATTCGCATGACCGGGCGCGGGACAGATCTGCGCCTCGGGCAGCAGGACGTGGACGGCGCGCTGACCGGCATCACCGAGCTGAAGCTGTTCGCCGAACAGCGCGGGGAAGAGATCACGGTCCACGAATTCGACCTGAAGAACCAGCAGATGCAGGCCAATGCGCAGGGCACCTTGGGCAGGGCCAAAACCGACATGAGCGGGCAGCTTCAGGTACGTTCGCTGTCCAGCTTCGGGCGCGGCTGGCGCGGGTCGCTGGATGCGCAGGGCAGCTTCCGCGACGATGGCACCGGCGCCCGGCGGCTGGACGTGACCGGCACCGGCAACAACCTGTCCTTTGGCCAGGCGCAGGTCGATGGTGCGCTTAGCGGGGCGACAAGGCTTTCCGTCCGGGGCGTCGAACGCGATGGCGTCTTTTCGATCGAGACGGCGCAGGTCGACAATCCACGCCTGAACGTCACGGCCGAGGGGCGTGTGGGGGCCGGGGCGACGGATCTGCGAGCGAACCTGCGCGCCGACGACCTGCGCTTTCTGGGCAATGGGTTCCGGGGGGCGGTACAGGCGCAGGCCCGTGTCGTCGACCAGCAGGGCGGTAGCCGCGCGATCACGGCGCAGGGCACGGCGCGCGGTCTGGCCATCGGCAAGCCACAGGCCGATGCGGTGCTTGCCGGCGAAACCCGAATCGACCTTGCCGCCACCCAGCGCGCGGATGGCAGCCTGACCGTCAGCCGGCTTGAGGCCGGGAACGGGCAGTTCCGCCTGACCGGCAATGGCAGTCCGGCCGAGGGGCTGAACCTGGACGGGCGGCTGAACGATCTTGCCCTGGTGGTTCCTGGCTTTCCCGGCCCGGCCGAATTGCGCGGTCGCATCCGCAATACGGGTGCTGCCTATGACGTGAACCTGACCGCGACGGCGCCGGGTGAGACCAGCGCAACCATCGTCGGACAGGCACGCACCGACTTTGCCAGCATGGATATCCGGGTCCAGGGCCGCAGCAATGCGGCCGCTGCGAACCCCTTCCTGCGGACCCGCAGCGTCGAGGGGCCACTCAGCTTCGATATCCGCATGAACGGCGCGCCCTCGCTTGAATCGCTGACCGGCCGGGTCGAACTGTCGAACGGACGGCTGGCCGAACCGAAGCTGGGGCTGAGCATTGCATCGCTGAATGCGCGCGCCGATCTGAATGCCGGGCGCATCGCGGTGGATGTCAGCGGCGCGGTGGAATCGGGCGGCACCATCACGGTTCGCGGGCCGATCACGCTGACCGGCGACCGGCCCATGGATCTGGACGTGCGCATCCAGAATGTCGTGCTGCGCGATCCCACGCTTTACGAGACGCGGGCGAATGGCAACGTGCGCATCTCGGGGTCGCAGGCGGCGGGGCCACTGGTGACGGGCCGCATCGACCTGGGCACGACCGAGATCCGCATCCCTTCGACCGGGCTTGGGGGCGCGCGTGCCATTCCCGACATTACCCATCTGAACGAACGCCCACCGCAGCGGCAGACGCGGGCCAAGGCCGGCCTGCTGGAATTCCCCAGCGAGGATTCGCGCGCGGCAGGCATGACCACGCCACCGGCCACGCCTCCGGCCGTCCCGGCCCGGTTTGATCTGGTCATCTCGGCCCCCGATCAGGTTTTCATCCGCGGGCGCGGCGTTGATGCCGAACTGGGCGGCGAGATCAGGCTGACCGGCAATGCCCGCCAGCCGATCCCCATCGGCAAGCTGGAACTGATCCGCGGTCGCGTCGACCTGCTGGGCAAGCGCTTCGACCTGACCGAAGGGATCATCGAACTTCAGGGCAGCCTGATCCCGGTGATCCGCCTTGTGGCCGAAGCGGTGCAGGATTCCGTCACCACGCGCATCATCATCGACGGCGAGGCGCGGGACCCCGACATCACCTTCGAATCCTCGCCGGAAATGCCGGAAGAAGAGGTGCTGTCCCAGCTTCTGTTCGGTCGTGGCCTGGACAATATCAGCGGTCTTCAGGCAGCCCAGCTTGCGACCGCCATCGCGACCCTGGCCGGCCGGGGCGGGGACGGCATCATCGGCCGCCTGCGCGCCTCGACCGGGCTGGATGATCTGGACTTGACCACGGACGATCAGGGCCGTGTGTCGGTCCGCGCGGGCAAGTACCTGTCCGAGAACCTTTATACCGACGTTCAGGTCGGGGATGAGGGGACGACCAAGCTGCAGCTGAACCTTGACGTCTCGAACAGCCTGACGGCGCGGGGATCAGTCGCAAGCGACGGGGAAAGCACGCTGGGCCTGTTCTACGAACGCGATTACTGATCCCGCGCGTCCCTTGGAATCCTGCAACAGGCCCCGTTGTCGATGACAGCGGGGCTTGAAAATTTTCGCGCCTTTCATTAGCTAGCTAACATTATCATTAGCAAGCTAACGTGTCCTCATGGCAGATCGCCCGCTTACCCTTTTCGATGAGCTTCTGACGCTGACCCGTACGGTCCGGCAGGGGTTCGAACTGCGCGTGCGCCAGCTTGGTCTGACCTATGCCAGGGCGCGCCTGCTGACGACGATCGGTCGCAATCCGGGGGCAAGCCAGGCAGAACTGGCCGCTGCGCTGGAAATCGAGACGCCGACGCTGAAACGCCTGCTGGACGCGGTCGAGGCACAGGGCCTGGCTGAGCGCCGCCCACTGCCCGAAGACGGGCGCAAGCACGCCGTGCACCTGACCGATACCTGCCGCATCGATCCGCTGCTGCGCTTCCGCGACGAGGTCGATGCCGCGCTGGTCGACGGTATCACGGCCGAGGATCTGGAGGCCGCGCGCCGCGTGCTGACGCGGATGACCTCGAATGCGGAAAGGTTGCGCCGGAAATGAGCGACGCGGCTTCCCCAACGTCGCAGGGGGCCGAGCAGGCCCCGACCCCGGCCGCCCCCCAGCCGCCGGTTTTCCAGCCGATGCCCTTGCCGCGCGCATTGGGATACATGTCGGCCTCGATCGTGATCGCGCTGACGCAGGGCATGGCGCAGGGCTTTGTCAGCACCAACATTCCGCAGATCGCAGGGGATCTTGGCGCCACGACGACCCAGGCAAGCTGGCTTATGGCGGCCTTCCTGATCCCGCGCGCCTCGATGCCGCTTTTGCTGATCAAGCTGCGCGCGCAATACGGCCTGCGCCGCTTTGCCGAAGTGGCGATCGTCATCTACGTTGTCGTTGCGCTGCTGTCCTTTGCGGCGCTTGACCTGCGTTCGGCAATCACCACGCAGTTTTTTGCGGGCATGGCCTCGGCCCCGCTGTCGACGCTGGCCTTTCTTTACGCGCTGGAACCTCTGCCCCCGGCCTGGAAGATGCGGCTGGGTCTGCCCGTCTCGCTCAGCATGATCGCGGTCGGGCCGCATCTGGCGCGGGTGATCTCGCCCGCGCTGATGAACGACCAGGGCTGGGGCGCGCTGCACCTGATGACGCTGGGCATGGCGGGGATCTCGCTGGCGCTGGTCTATCTGCTGCCGCTGAAGTCGCCGCCCCGCGTCAAGGCCATTGCGCCGCTCGACCTGGTCAGCTGGCTGCTGATCGCCTGCGGCTTTGGCGGGCTTATCACCGGCTTCGTCATGGGCCCCACGCTGTGGTGGACCGAGGTCCCGTGGCTGGGCAAGGTCGTGGCCGCATCGGTCGTGTGCCTGACCCTGGCGGTGGTGATCGAATTGCATCGCAAGGCGCCGCTTCTGGATATCCGCTGGCTCGCAAGCCCGGCGATGCTGCACCTGACCGTGACGCTGCTGGTCTTTCGCCTGATCCTGTCCGAGCAAAGCGCGGGCGCGCCCCGCATGTTCCAGATGCTCAGCATTACGCAAAGCCAGCTAGTGCCGTTGTTCGCCGTGATCTCGGTCGCGACGGTGCTGGGCGGACTGGCGCTGATTCCCTGGCTGAAGCCCGAGCGCGTGCCGGTCATCCACCTGATCGCGCTGGTGCTGATCGCGGCGGGGGCCTTTCTCGACAGCCGCTCGACCCTTGACACAAGGCCGGTCCAGATGATGTTCAGCCAGGGTCTGATCGCGTTCGCCGGATCGCTTTTCATGGCGCCCGCGATGATGCGCGGGCTGATGGCGGCGTTGGCGCGGGGTCCGAACTATCTGCTGTCCTTCGTCATCGTGTTCCTGTCGACGCAAAGCATCGGCGGGGCGGCGGGGTCGGGGATGTTCACGACCTTCATCAACCACGGCCAGGCGCTGCACCTGCAGGTCCTGCGTGAAGAGCTGATGACCGTCGATCCGCTCGTCGCGCGTGAACTGGCGGCCCGCGTCGCCCAGCTTGCCCCGCAGATCGCCGACCCTGCCCAAAGCCGTGCGCAGGCCGCCGCGCTGATCGCGCAGGAGGCGTCGAACCTGGCCTATGTCCTGGCCTATAACGATGCCTATTTCCTGACCTTCCTGGCCGCGATTGCCGCGGCGTCGGCGCTGGTCCTGCACATGGGCCGCGATTGGCTGGCGGCGCATTGGCCGCGCGGCCGCAACCCTTCCCCCTCTGCCGAGTCCCTGCAATGACCAAGACGCATATCCTTCCCACCGTGATCGCCATCCTTGTCGGAATCGCCGGCCTGTTGATCGTGCTGTTCGCCTGGCACCTGCCACCGTTCAGCTCGACCCATCCCCGGACCGAGAACGCCTATGTCCGCGGCCGCATGACCACGCTTGCCCCGCAACTGTCGGGCTATGTCGCCGCGGTCGAGGTGCAGGACTTTCAGCAGGTGACCAAGGGCCAGGTCATCGCCCGCATCGACGACCGCCAGTATCGCCAGAAGCTGGCCCAGGCCGAGACCTCGCTTCAGGGCGCGCAGGCGAGCTTGCAGATCCAAGAGCAGACCGTCCATTCCGCCGAGGCCCGCGTCAAATCGGCCGAAGCAGCGTCGAAATCAGCCGAGGCGCAGCGTGACAATGCCCAGCTTGGCTGGCAGCGCGCCAGCCAGCTGCGCCAGCGCGGCGCGACCGCTCAAAGCGCGGCCGAGGAAAGCGAACTGGCCCTGCGTCAGGCCGAGGCGCAGGTCGTGCAGGCCGAAAGTGCCATCGATGTCGCGCGCGAGGATCTGAACGGCGCCCGGGTCGGGATTGCCGCCAGCAAGGCCGACATCGCCTCGGCCGAGGCGGCGGTGGAACTTGCACGCATCGACCTGTCCAATACCGAAATCCGCGCCCCCTCGGACGGGCGGCTTGGTCAGGTCGGCGTGCGCGAGGGCCAATATGTCACCGCCGGGACCGCATTGGTCAGCCATGTCGGTCCCGATGTCTGGATCATCGCGAACTTCAAGGAAACCCAGCTTCACGGGATGCGGCTTGGCGACCGCGCGGTCTTTACCGTTGACGCGATGCAGCACCGGGAATTCACCGGCCGGATCGAGTCCTTCTCGCCCGCCACGGCGTCCGAGTTCAGCCTGCTTTCGGCCAGCAACGCGACTGGCAACTTCACTAAGGTGGCGCAGCGCCTGCCCGTGCGCATCTCGATCGACCCAGGGCAAGAGTTGGCCGGTTATCTTGCGCCTGGCCTGTCGGTTGTCGTGACCGTCGATCAGGGCACGGGCGAGGGCGCGACCGAAGACGCGGCCACGCAACCCACCAAGGGATCGCCAGTCGTCGCGGCAGAGTGAGACCGGCCGATGTCTCGTCAACAGCTTGTGCGCCGGCTACCCTTTTCAGCCGCGCCAGTGAAAAAGGCCGAGGCTTGATGCCCCGGCCTTTTTTCCGCGCCCGCTTCCCGAAACTCAGACCTCGGGGACCAGAACCTCGCGCTTGCCGACGTGGTTCGCGGCGCTGACGACGCCCTGATCCTCCATCTGTTCGACCAGCCGAGCGGCCTTGTTGTAGCCGATCGCCAGTTTCCGCTGGATATAGCTCGTCGAGCATTTGCGATCCTTGGCCACGATCGCGACCGCCAGGTCGTAAAGCTCGGCGTCGCCACCCTCTCCGGTGGAAAGCCCCAGCACCTGGTCGATGCTGTCCGCGCGTTCCTCGTCCGGCCCCTCGACGACGCCCGACATATAGGTCGGCGGGCCGAAGCTTTTCAGGTGGTTGACGATCTCCTCGACTTCCTCGTCGCTGACGAAGGGACCGTGGACGCGGGTGATCTTGGACCCGCCCGCCATGTAAAGCATGTCGCCCATGCCCAGAAGCTGTTCGGCACCCTGTTCGCCCAGGATGGTGCGGCTGTCGATCTTCGACGTCACCTGGAAGCTGATCCGGGTCGGGAAGTTCGCCTTGATCGTGCCGGTAATGACATCGACCGAGGGGCGCTGCGTGGCCATGATGATATGGATGCCCGAGGCCCGCGCCATCTGTGCAAGCCGCTGGATGCAGGCCTCGATCTCTTTCCCCGCGACCATCATCAGGTCGGCCATCTCGTCGACGATGACGACGATATAGGGGAAGGTTTCGGGCTGGAACTCCTCGGTCTCGAAGATCGGCTCGCCAGTATCCTCGTCGAAGCCGGTCTGGACGGTGCGCTTGAACATCTCGTCCTTGGCCAGCGCCTCACGGACGCGGCCGTTATAGCCCTCGATGTTGCGGACGCCCATCTTGGACATCTTGCGATAGCGCTCCTCCATCTCGCCCACCACCCATTTCAGGGCGACGACCGCCTTCTTGGGATCGGTGACAACGGGGGAAAGCAGATGGGGAATCCCGTCATAGACCGACAGTTCCAGCATCTTCGGGTCGATCATGATCAGCCGGCATTCCTCGGGCGTCAGCTTGTAAAGCAGGCTGAGGATCATGGTGTTGATCGCGACGGACTTGCCTGAACCGGTGGTCCCCGCGATCAGCAGGTGCGGCATCTTCGCCAGGTTCGCGACGACCGGGCCGCCACCGATGTCCTTGCCAAGCGCCAGCGGCAAGGGCTGGGTGCCGTCGGCATAGGCGGGGGCGGCCAGGATTTCGCGAAGGACGACCTTTTCGCGGCGGGCATTCGGCAATTCGATCCCGATGACCGAGCGGCCCGGCACGGTCGAGACACGTGCCGACAGCGCCGACATCGACCGCGCGATGTCGTCGGCCAGCCCGATCACCCGGCTGGCCTTCAGCCCCGGCGCGGGTTCCAGTTCGTAAAGCGTGACGACGGGACCGGGCCGGACATCCGTGATCTGACCCTTGACGCCGTAATCGTCCAGCACCGCCTCAAGCATCCGGGCGTTTTCCATCAGCGCCTCGGGCGGCAGCTGATGGCGGTCCGAAGTCGAGGGCGCGGTCAGAAGCGACAGCGGCGGACGTTCGTAATGGCCGAAGGATTCGGCCGTCGCACCGCGCCCCGACCCCGACACGGGGGCCGGAATGCGCGGCGCGACGTGAACCTGCCGGGCCGCGACCGCGGGGCCGCGGCCGGCGGGCAGGTCGTCCTCATCCTCGTCATCCTCGTCGGCAAATTCGGGTTCGATCCGGGGGGCGGCGCGGCCCCCGGTCAGCTTGGCGGTCACCGCCGACAGGACCGAGCCCTTGTCGCCCGGGCGATCGGTGCGGTGATGGATGGCCTGGTTGATCCGGGCAGAGATCTCGACATCCGAGGGGCCCTCGTCATCCTCGTCGTAATGCGTCTCGGGTTCAACCAGTTCGGGCTGGGGAGAGAAGGCTTCCCCCGGTCCGGGGGCGGTCGGCACATAGCGGCGGGGCGTCGCGCTGCCCGGTGCGTGGATGCGCGGCTCGGGAAGGGCGGCAGAGCCGGCACGGGCGACGCGTTCGCGTCGCGCATCGGCCCGCGTCTTCAACTCGCGCGCCGCGCCCGAGGACATGCGCGCGCTTTTGTCGACCGCATGCAGCAGCATCAGCCGCGCCGTCGCCAGCCCGCGGCGCAGGAAGCCGCCGATCGCCGAAAGCTCGACCCGGTCGAAGCCCAGAACGAAGGACAGGAAGGCCAGCGCACCGGCGGCGGTCAGCAGCGCCAGGACCTTGATCGCGATCGAGGCCTTGATCGGCATGATGGACAGCATCGCGCCCATCAGCATGTCGCCCAGATGCCCGCCCAGCCCGAAGCTTTGGGTCCATCCCGGAGGCGGTGTCATCGAGGTCGCGTAGATCGAGACAAGGACCATCGCGATGGGCAGGAAGATGCCCCGCATGATCCGTTCCTCGCCCCGGTGCAGCATCAGGCGCAGGCCCCAGACCGCCCCGCCGATCACCAGCACCCAGCTGCCGTGGCCGGTAATCATGTAAAGCGCCGAGGCGACATAGGCGCCGATCCGGCCCAGGTAGTTCTGTGCCGGCTGGTCGGTCGCCGACATGAAGCTGGGGTCTTCGGGGGCATAGCTGGCCAGCATCATCGCGATCAGGACCCCCAGGACCACCAGGCTGGCGCCCAGCACCTCCTTGCCGCGCCGTTCCAGCGCGGCCTGGGTGGACTGATCGAACAGCGGATCGCGGTGTTTGGCTTGCCAGCTCGCCATGCTTTAGCCCCCTTCGTACAAGCAGTTCTTCAGGCGGATCAGCGCCGCCTCGGTCGGTCCGGCCGGATCGACCAGGGCGACCCGGATATAGTCCCGCCCTGGATTTCCCTGGGCGGTGTCGCGTGACAGGTAGGCCCCGGGCAGGACCTGGATGCCCGCTTCGGACCACAGCTTTTTCGCCGCATCCTCGCCGGTGCCCAGATGTGCAGGCACGCGCAGCCACAGGAAGAAGCCGCCCTGGGGCGAACGATAGCCGGGCGTATTGCCAAGGATCCGGTCGGCCACGGCGTATTTCTGGTGATAAAGCGCGCGGTTTTCGTCCACATGTGCCTCGTCCGCCCAAGCGGCGGCGCTGACGCGCTGCGCGGGCAGGGACAGGGGCGCGCCGGAATAGCTGCGCAGCCGGCGCAGTTGCGCGATCTGCGCCTTGCCCCCCGCCGCGAAGCCAGAGCGCAGCCCGGGCAGGTTCGAGCGTTTCGAAAGCGAATTGAACATCACCACCCGATCGGCCAGCCCCATGCGGGTCGCAACCGCAAGCGCGCCGGGGGGCGGGGCATCGCGCCAGATCTCGGAATAGCATTCGTCCGAAAAAATCAGGAAATCATGGCGATCGGCCAGAGCGATCAGCTCTTCCAGATAGGCTTCGGGAGCGACCGATCCCTGCGGGTTCGCGGGCGAACACAGATAGGCGATGGCCACCCGGTCCAGCATTTCGGGCGCGAGTTCCGAGAAGCGGGGCAGGAAGCCCGATTCCTCGGTCGCGGGCACGAAGACCGGCTCGGCACCGACGGCCGCGGCGGCGACCGCATAGACCTGATAGAACGGGTTCGGGATCAGGATCGCCGGCCGCCCGCCAGCCTTGGTTTCGGGGCAAAGCGCCAAAGCCGCGTTGAACAGCCCCTCTCGCGTGCCGTTGAGCGAGGTGATGCGCGCGGGCTCGACCTCGATCCCATGGCGGCGCCCGATCCAGGCCGAGATCGCGGCCAGCAATTCCGGGGTGCCCTCGTTCGGGGGGTATTTCCCGAACTCGGCGATGCTTTCCGCCATGATGCGACCAGTGAATTCGGGAACCGCGTGGCGCGGCTCTCCGATGGTCATCACGACGGGATCTGCCGCGGGGGAAATGCCCGCAAGCAGCGTCCGCAGGCGCGGGAACGCATATTCCGGCAGGTTCGAGAACCGCTCGGGTATTGCCATGACTGCCTCTCAATCGGGGTCGTGCCGCCCCGTTTCCGGGAAGGATACCGGCAAACCCCCTTTGCGTCCAGAGTTTCGGGCCGCAGCCCATTGGTATCGCGGGATTGTCCCGCGGATTCAGGGGCTAGCGCAGTGCGGCTTCGGCGGTGGCGGCGGCGACCAGAAGCGCCAGGTCCTGGCCCGCCTGGCCCATCATCATCAGGCCGCAGCCGGGATGCCCGGTCGGCAGGCTGATGGCGGGCAGGCCCAGAAGATTCGCGATCCGGGTATTGCGCAGGGTCAGCAAGTTCTCGGTCGCGAAATAGTCGGCATCGTTCAAAAGCCGCTGGGCGTCCGGGGGCAGGATCGGAGAGGTCGGCAGGATCACCGCGTCGTGGCCCGCGACCAGCCGTGCCCAGTCGGCGCGCAGGCGATTCAGCTTTTCCCAGCCGGCGATGTAATCCGCCGCCCCAACCTCGCGTCCACCCCGGAACCGCTCGAGGATGGCCGGATACATCAGTTCGGGCGCGTCCTCGATCTGGTCACGCCAGATGCCATAGGCTTCGGGAGCAAACAGGATCGGGGCCAGCGCCATCGCTTCGGCCACGCAGGGCAGGTCGGCATGGGTGATGCGGACATTCGCCTCCGACAGGCGGCGGACCGCATCCTCGAAGGCGGCGACGGGCGCGTCGCGCGCAGCATCAAACGGGACCCCGTCCAGCACCATCAGCCGCAGCGGACGGTTCGCGGCATCCCCAAGGTCGGGGGCCGGGGCGCCGCGCAGCACCGCGAACAATTCGGCGCAATCCTCGACCGTGCGCGCTATGGGGCCGGCGATGTCAAAGCGACGGCACAGCGGCAAAAGCCCGGCATCGGGCAGCGCCCCGTGGGTGGGTTTGAAGCCGACCAGCCCGTTCCAGGCGGCAGGAACACGGATCGAGCCGCCGGTATCCGACCCGATCGCGGCTGCGGCCAGTCCCAGCGCGACCGAGACCGCGGCGCCAGAGCTGGACCCGCCGGGTGCCAGCGCCGGGTCGATGCTGTTCGGAGGGGTCCGGGTCATCGGGTTCAGGCCCAGCCCCGAAAATGCCAGTTCGGTCAGGTGGGTCTTGCCCAGACAGACCAGACCCTGAAGCGTCGCGCGGGACAGGATTTCGGCATCCTGTTCGGGCGTGCGGCCAGCCAGCAGGCGCGATCCACCCTCGGTCGGGATGCCGGCGCTGTCGATATTGTCCTTCCAACTGATCGCGACCCCGTCCAGCAGCCCGCGCCGCAGCCCGGCGCGCGCGCGGTCATGCGCCGCGATCGACTCGGCCCGCGCCCGGTCGTGGGTAAGACGGGCATAGATGTGACCGCCATAGGGATGGCGCGAGGCGGCCTCGATATAGGCCTCGGTCTGTTCGGCGGGGCTGATCAGCCCGGCCAGAATCGCCCGCCCCTGTTCCGCCGCCGATGCCTTGAGCCAGTCCATCCCGGATTCCTTCCTGTTTCGTCTTGGGGCACAGGCTAATCACCCGACCCCGTCGCCGCAATGGCGTGCGACGGCGAAGCGCATGGACATTGATGCCCGGGGCAGCATAGTGCTGGCCCATGGACAAGGAATTCGACATCGTGATCGCTGGCGGCGGCCTGAATGGGCCGACGCTGGCGCTGGCACTTGCGGATGCGGGCATGAGGGTCGCGGTCGTCGATGACCGCCCCGCCACGGCCCGCGCTGGCGACAGTTTCGACGGACGCGCCTATGCACTGGCGCTTGCCTCGCAGCGGCTGCTTGCGGCGCTGGGATTGTGGTCCGGGTTGTCCGGGCAGGCCCAACCGATCCTGAAGGTCGAGGCGACGCAGGGCGACGCGGGCGAAGGAGCGGGGCCGTTTGGCCTGCATTTCGACAGCGCCGAGATCGAGGAAGGCCGCCTTGGCTTTATGCTTGAGGACCGCTTCCTGTATCACGCCCTGCTTGAGGCGATGCGGGACCGCGTGACCCATCTGCCGGGGTTGTCGGTGACAGGTCAGATGCCGGGCCCGACGGGGGTCGAGGTTGCGCTGTCCGATGGCCGCAGCCTGTCGGCGCGGGTGCTGGTCGGGGCCGACGGGCGGCGCTCAGGCGTGGCGGCGCGGGCCGGGATCCGGCGCATTGGTCATGATTATGGTCAGATCGCACTGGTCGCTGCCGTGGATCACGACCTGCCGCATCAGGGCACCGCGCATCAGTTCTTCATGCCGGGCGGGCCGCTGGCGATCCTGCCATTGCCGGGCAACCGCAGCTCGATCGTCTGGTCCGAGCCGCGGGACGAGGCGCAGGCAATCCTTCAGCTGGATGACGAGGCCTTCCTGCAGGTGCTGCGCCCGCGTTTTGGCGATTTCCTAGGCGAGATCCGCCTTGCCGGGCCACGATTCTCTTATCCCCTGAACCTGACGCTGGCCGAAAGCTATGTCGCGCCGCGGGTCGCGCTGGTGGGGGATGCGGCGCATGGCGTCCATCCCGTCGCGGGTCAGGGGCTGAACCTGGGACTGCGAGACGTGGCCGCCCTTGCCGAAGTTCTGATCCTGGCCCGCCGCCGGGGCGAGGATATCGGGACCGCCCCGGTACTTGCCCGCTATCAGGAATGGCGGCGACCGGACGCGACCTTCCTTGCGCTTGGAATGGACGGTGTAAACGCGCTGTTTTCCAACGGCAATCCGCTTCTGCGAGCGGCTCGGGAACTGGGCATGGGACTGGTCGACGCGCTGCCGCCACTTCGGCGCGGCTTCATGCGTCAGGCCGCGGGGCTGAGACTGGACCCGATGCCGCGGCTGCTGACCGGCCAGCGGCCCTGATCGGGGGCCAAGCGAGGAACGGTCACGGTGTTGCGAGCGTTGGTTCCTGCACATCCAAGCGAACGTGAATGTGCAAGCAACCGCAGACCGGATACATTCGCCGCATGAACATCAGATCGCTCGCCCTTGCACCCGTCCTCGCTTTGGCCCTGGCCTTTCCGGCCCTGGCTGACAAGATCCCGCTGAACGACATCTCGCGCTACCTGAACGGTCTGAAGACCGCGCAGGCCGAGTTCACGCAGGTGAATGCCGACGGCACCATCTCGACCGGGGTGCTTTACATCCATCGCCCGAACCGGGTGCGCTTCGAATACAAGGGCAACAAGTCGCTGGTCCTGGCCTCGGCGGGGCAGGTTGCGGTCTATGACGGCAAGACGCGCGGCGGCCCGCAGCAATATCCGCTGTCGAAGACGCCCCTGTCGCTGATCCTTGCGCCGAACATCAACCTTGGGCAAGCCAAGATGGTGACGGGCTATGCCGAGAAGAAGAACACGACCGTGGTGACGGCGCAGGATCCGCAGCATCCCGAATACGGCAATATCCAGATGGTCTTTACCGCGAACCCGACCCAGTTGCGGCAATGGGTGGTGACGGATGACGCCGGCAAACGGACGACGGTGATCCTGGGCGACATGAAGACGGGGGTGTCCATTCCGCCTTCGAAATTCGCGATCCGTTGATCCCGCGCGCGACTGGCGTGCCTGTCACCTGCGACAGGACGCCAGTTGCAGGCGGTAAAGTTCGGACCGGGCGCTGACCTTGCCGGCGACGTCCATCAGCCAGCCCTTGCTGCGATGCGAGCCATTGGCAAAGCCCGAGCGGCCTTCGTGATAGGCAAGATATTGCGAGGCCGCGTCCTGTTTTGAAATTCCCAGGATGCGGGTGGAATCGTTCATGTACCAGCCCATGAAGTCGGTGGCGTCGGCGATGTCGTCGCGCTGGGCGCGGCGGTTACCGGTTTCCTGCCGATAGTCGTCCCAGGTCCCATCCAGCGCCTGACTGTAGCCATAGGCCGAGCTTTGGCGCCCCATCGGGATGATCCCCAGCGCATAGCGGTGCGGGGTGCGGGCGTCGCCGATGAATTTCGACTCTTGGTGGATGACAGCCATCTGCACGTTGACCGGGACGCCCCAGCGCCGTTCGGTCGCCTTCATCGCGCGCATATAGGTCGGGCGTTCGGCCGCGATCGCGCAGGCATTTTCCAGATTCCGGGGCGCCTTGTAACTCCCGCCGCCGCCGCAAGAGGCCACCAGCCCGACTATGGCGAGCTTCAGAAACCTGTTCATACTGCCCCTCATGCTCTTTTTTGGGCGAAGCATAGGAGAGTTGGCCCCTGCTGCGCAAATGACAAAGGCACGATTTCATTCTAGCTGGGCAGAATGGACACGGATTTGATGATGGCAAAGCAGCTGTTTCCTGCTTTCAGATCAAGGCTTTGAATGGATCTTGGCGTGACTTGCGCAAGCATCCGCTCATCCCCCACCCGCAATTGCACCAGCCCGTCGCGGATCGCGACAACCGTCGCGGGCAGCACGTTCAATGCCGAAAGCCCGACCGGCGGGTCACGGGACAGGATCACCTCATGCGCCAGAACGCGCAGGCGCAGCACCTCGCCGGGGCGGGCGGTCCCGCCTTGCACCAGCATCGGCCCCGAACCCGTGGAGACGCGCAGCATTCCGTCCTGCTCGACCGCCTCGACCCGGGCGCGGATCAGGGCGCCGGCTTCGCGCGAGCCAAGAGCGGGGGCAAGTTTCGGATCGGCAAGGATGTCGCTCAGCGTGCCGGAATGGGTGACGCGACCGCGTTCCATCAGCACGACCGTGGTGGCAAGGCGCACGATTTCGGGGACGGAATGGCTGACATACAGGATCGGCAGGCGGACCTCGTCGCGCAGGCGTTCCAGCCAGGGCATGATCTCGGCCTTGCGGGCATCGTCCAGCGCGGCAAGCGGTTCGTCCATTACCAGCAGATCGGGGTCCGACAGCAGGGCACGACCTATCGCGGTGCGCTGCTTTTCCCCGCCCGACAGGCTGTGGGGATGGCGTGCCAGCAGCGGACCTAGCGCCAGCATCGCGGTGATACGGTCGAAATCGCGTGCCGCGCCCCGACGCCAGCGCGAGGGATAGCGCAGGTTTGCCTCGACCGTCATGTGGGGAAACAGGCGGGCATCCTGAAAGACGCAGCCGATCCGCCTTGCCTGCGGGGGCAGGTGGGTGCGCCCGTCCAGAAGCACGCGGCCCGACAGCTGCACGCGCCCCGAGGCGGGGCGCATCAGCCCGGTGATGACGTTGATTGTAGTGCTTTTGCCGCAACCCGAGGGGCCGAACAGCGCAGTCACCCCCTCTGGCGCGTCGAAGGCGACGTCGAGATCTAGGCCGGGGAACGGGTGGCGGAAGGAAACGGACAGCGTCATCTGCGCCGCGCGGCCCTGCGGGCAAGGGCTTCGGACAGGAAGACGGCGGCCATTGCGATCACGATCGAGACCAGCACCAGCCGCATCGCCGGACCTTCGCCCCCCGGTGTTTCCAGAAAGGCATAGATGGCCGACGGCAGGGTCTGCGTCTGGCCGGGAATATTGGATACAAAGGTGATGGTGGCCCCGAACTCTCCCATCGCCTTCGCGAACCCCAGGGTTGCGCCAGCCAGCAGGGCGGGACCGATCAGGGGCAGCGTCACGGTGAAAAAGATCCAGAATCGCGGCGCGCCCAAGGTTGCAGCAGCCTGTTCAAGCCGGGGATCGACAGCCTCGAACCCCAGCCGGATCGCGCGGACGGTCAGGGGAAAACTCATGATTGCGGCGGCAAGCGCGGCGCCAGTCCAGCGGAACGCAAAGACGATGCCCAGCGGTTGCAGCAGCGATCCGACCGGACCCTTCGTCCCGAAGGTGATAAGAAGAAGGTAGCCGGTCACGACCGGCGGCAGGATCAGCGGCAGGTGGACGATGCCGCTGATCAATCCGTGGCCCGGAAAGCTGCGCCGGGCCAAAAGCCATGCGACCGCGATCGCAAAGGGCAGGCTGGCCAGCGTGGCGACCAGCGAGACCCGCAGGGACAGGGTAACGGCCTGCCATTCCTGCGGGCCAAGCCAGTCGGAAACGCTCATGGCAGGACGGTGAATCCTTGCCCCTCGAAGACCGATTTGGCCGGATCCTGCTTCAGGCCTTGCAGGAAGGCCGCGGCTTGGGGCGTGTCGGCGGTCTTGGTGACAGCGCCCGGATAGATGATCGCGTCATGGCTGTCGGCAGGGAAGGTGCCGACGACGCCGACGCCGGGTTCGGCCACCGCGTCAGAGCCATAGACGATGCCCAGCGGCGCCTCGCCGGTGGCGACCAGCTGCAGCGCGGCGCGCACGTTGTCTGCCTGGGCGACCTGCGGTTCCACCTTGCTCCACAATCCAAGCTTTTCCAGCGATTGCTTGCCATATTGACCGGCGGGGACCGAGTTGACCAGCGCCATCGCCAGCTTGCCGTCCTTCAGCAGGTCAGGCAGCGTCGTGACATCGGCCGCGGCGGGCTTGCCTGTGCCGACGAGGACCAGCGTATTGCCCAGAAGGTCGGTCCGGGTCGCCGGGTCGATGTCGCCCGACTTCGCCACTTCGTCCATCCAGTCGGTCGAGGCCGAAATGAAGATATCCGCCGGTGCCCCCGCCTGGATCTGCTGGGCCAGCTTCGAGCTGCCCGCGTAGGAGATGACGACCTTGTCGTCATGTCCCTTCATCCACTCGGCCGCGATCTCGTCCAGCGCGGTCTTGAGGCTGGCGGCGGCGAAGATGGTGATCTCGTCGGCATGGGCGGCGGGGGCCTGTGCCACGGGCAGCAGGGCGATGACGGCGGCAGTAAGCCAAGGCAGGCGCATCGTTAAGGATCCTCCGTTATGTCCCGGCAGACATAACCCTCGGCGTGGCGGTGCATCAAGCGTTATTTCTGTTCGGATATATCGCCTTCAAGCGCCATGCGCAGGGTTGCGATCTGCGGGGCGTCGCGCAGCATCGCCTCAAGCGCGCGATAATCGGCCAGTACGCTCTGCCCCAGTTCCGTGACGCTTGCCCCGCCGCCTTTGGCGCCCCCGCGGCTGCTGTCGACCAGCGGCGCGTGGAAATGGCCGTTCATATCCTCGACCAGCGCCCAGGCGCGGCGATAGCTCATTCCCAGGCGTCGGCCCGCGGCCGAGATCGAGCCTTCTTCGGCAATGGCCTGAAGCAGGTCGGCCTTGCCACGACCAAAGGTCAGGCCCTTGTTGAAGTGCAGGCGAAGGCTCAGGCGAGGGTCGTTTTCCATGCCCCCATTCTTCGCAAGTAACGCGGCGTAGGCAAGTCGATGCGGGGCTTTCGTCACCGACGGTCGGGGGATAGCGTCAATCCCGAACCTGAAAATTGGGGGTATACCATGTCCGAGAACGAGATCGTCATCCTGTCCGGCGCGCGTACGGCCATTGGCGGCTTTGGCGGCAGCCTTGCGGCCATCGCACCGATCGACCTGGCCGCAATCGTCACCCGTGCCGCGATCGAGCGGGCGGGGATCCCCGCCGACCGCATCGGCAGCGTGGTCTTTGGCCATGTCCTGAACACCGAGCCGCGCGACATGTATCTGTCGCGGGTTGCGATGCTGAACGCGGGCGTTCCGCATACGACCCCGGCGATGAACGTGAACCGGCTTTGCGGATCCGGGGCGCAGGCCATCGTTTCGGCCGCGCAGGCCCTGATGCTTGGCGATGCGGATTTTGCGGTCGCAGGCGGTGCGGAATCGATGAGCCGCGCCCCCTATGCGGTTCCGGCCGCGCGTTTCGGTGCGAAGATGGGCGATGTCCAGATGATGGACATGATGGTTGGCGCCCTGACCTGCCCGATGGGCACCGGGCATATGGGGATCACGGCGGAAAACGTCGCCCGCGAACATGACATCAGCCGCGAGGCGCAGGATGCCTTCGCGCTGGAAAGCCAGCGGCGCGCTGCCGAGGCGATTGCCGCAGGCCGCTTTACCGACCAGATCGTCCCGGTCGAGATCAAGACCCGCAAGGGGATGGTCGCCTTCGACACGGACGAGCATCCGAAGGAAACCGACCTGCAGAAGCTGTCCGGGCTGAGACCGGTGTTCCAGAAGGACGGCTCGGTCACGGCGGGCAATGCCTCGGGGATCAATGACGGCGCGGGGGCGCTGGTGCTGGCCCGTGCCGATGCTGCAAAGGCCGCAGGCGCGACGCCGCTGTTCCGGCTGCTCGGCTATGCCGTTGCGGGTGTCCGCCCCGAGGTCATGGGCATCGGACCCATTCCCGCGGTCGAGGCGCTTTTGAAACGCACCGGCCTGAAGGCAGCAGATTTCGACGTCATCGAGTCGAACGAGGCCTTTGCCGCGCAGGCGCTTGCCGTGAACAAGGCGCTTGGCCTTGATCCCGCCAAGGTGAACCCGAATGGTGGGGCAATCGCGCTGGGCCACCCGGTCGGGGCGACCGGCGCCATCATCACCATCAAGGCGATGCATGAGTTGATGCGCACCGGCGGCCGCAGGGGCCTGATCACCATGTGCATCGGTGGCGGTCAGGGGATCGCGCTGGCGATCGAGCGGATCTGATCCGCAGTCCCCGAAATGACAAAGGGCGGTCCCAAGGACCGCCCTTTTTTGCATTCCGCCGCGACGGATTTCATCATTGCGGCGAAAATTTGGAACGGGCCGCTTCCGAAGAAACGACCCGCGAGATCCACGGAGATGGTCCGGTTAGGGTTGGTGCCCACCGTCCCAGTCAGGGTTTACGACCCTTGGGGCTGCCCTTAGGCCACGGCCCCCCTGACTGTCCCGACACCTCTCTCCAATATCACTCTCGACACTGGACCACCTCCTTTCAATGTGTTGCCGTATGATCTTAGCGTGACACAGATCGACGATCAGTCAATGAATTTGCGCACGTCGCTGGATCAAATTTCCGACGATGATCCTGAACGGAATGAGAGCGACAAGCGCCTGCGCCATTTTGACTGTCCAGTCGGCAACTGCCAAAGAAACCCACAACGGCTGCACGGGACCGTGTCCCAGCAGGGGAAGCATCTCGTTTGCCCAGGAAACATCGTCGCCCGGAAACAGCGGAGTCAGTGTGGCCGAAAAGGCGATGCTGAAGAAAACGACGGTATCGAAGATCGACCCGGCAACGCTGGCCGCCAGCGGCGGCAACCACCAGTTGTATTTCCGCAACGAGTTGAAGACCGAAATGTCCATCAGCTGCGAGGACAGGAACGCCGCGCCCGAGGCGATGGCGATGCGCAGCGTGGTCTTGTCCATGCCCGCCGCGATGAGCGAGCAGACAACGCCGGTCACGAAGCCCGCATAGACAACCCGGCGCGCGGCCGAGGGACCATAGATCCGGTTCATGATATCGGTGACAAGGAAGGCGACCGGATAGGTCAGGGCCCCCCAGGTCAGCCAGCTGCCCAGCAGATGCTGGACCAGGATGTTCGAGGCCACGACAACAGTGGCCATGGCGATGACGCCAGGAAGAATGCGTGGCATGTCTGGTTCCGTTTTGACAAGGTAGCGGCGACTCGGCCCCGGATCACGGGGCATGGCCGCATAATCCCGCAACTGCAACCTGTCAATCCGCTTGCAGGGCCGTCTTGTCCGCCTGGGCCGGGGGCGTGGGGTCCGGCTGCTGCTCGACCACGCGGAATTCGACGAATTCGGTGCGCTGGAAGCGGCTGAAATTGTCGTCTGATATTAGGGTCAGCATGATCCCCTGCGGGCCTTGCCAGACCGACATTCCCTCAAGATTGTCATATTGCAGCGGCAGGCTGACCAGAAGTTCCTGTTCGTTCGTGACCCCATCGGGGGTCAGGTCGAAGCGCCGGACCCGGCTGCGAAAGCCCAGCAACCCCATGAAGTCGCGTTCCAGCAGGTAAAGCCGGCCATCCGGGCCGATATCGGCATCGACCGCTAGGAAATCGCCCCGGCGCGGGATCGAAAAGGGCTGGTCCCAGGCACCGTCGCGAAAGCGCCAGACCGGGAAGGGGCGGTTCATTCCGCCCGAGCGTTCGGGGATGGTGAGCAACGTGCCATCGGGCAGGATTGCCAGAGATTCCAGCGAAGAATTGCGCTGCATCTGCTTGAACGCCTCGGGGCGGGGCAGGACATGGGCAGGGGACTCGGGCGTGTCATGGCTGACAACGCGGGTCAGCCCTTCGTAGCTGATCCACAACTTGCCGTCCTTGCCGACCGCCAGCCCCTCGCTGTCGCCGCGCCAGCCGGGCCGCAGGGGGCGGCCTTCGCTGTCCTTGATGCGGGTATCGCCCTCGGACAGGACGCGCAGGATACGCCCGTCCGGGTCGCGTTCGATCCGGCCCCAGCGCAGCGTGGCCCGGTCCGAAAGTGCGATGAAACGGGTGCCGCCCTCGGACAGGTGCAACCCGGAATAGCCGCCGAAATCGGGCTCGTCGATCGACCAGACATGGGTATCCACGCGCTCGACCAAGGGGGCGACACCACGCGATTGCGTCGCCGGATCGGCGGCGCAGGAATGGGACAGCGTGGCCAGGACCGTCAGGAATGCCAGCGCGATCCCGCCAAGGGGGCGGCGGAATCCGTCGTCCTGTCCTGTCGCCAGACCGCTCAGCGCGCGACGGCGACGGCTTGGCATTGTCTTGGCATCTCGCTGAGCCGGAAGCTGCGGGGATGGCGATAGTTCGGATCGGGCGGCACCGGTTTCACGCGGCTCGGGTCGATGCGGTTGCGGATCCATTCGGCCGCCTCCTCGCACCCGTCGCCCCGCGGAGGCGCATCCTGCTGCTGGCAGGCCGACCCGGCCGGGCAGCTCAGCCGGACGTGGAAGTGATAGTCATGCCCGTTCAGCGGCCTGACCTTGCGAAGCCAGGCGCGGTTCCCTGTCTCCATCTGGCACATGGCGACCTTGGCCACCGGGTCGATGAAGATGCGCTCGACCCTGGGATCGCGGGCGGCGGCGCGGATGATCGCCATATGCGAGGGCGACCAGTTTCCCGAGGGCGCCGTCCCCGCGCGGTTCACCACCGACACCGCCGAGATGTTTTCCCGCTGCTTGCGCGACAGTTGCAGGCTGGGCGGCGGCAGCAGCCAGATATCCGCATCCAATCCCATCTGGTGGCTGGCATGGCCGGTCACCATCGGGCCGCCGCGCGGCTGGCTCATGTCGCCGATATAAAGCCCCTGCCAACCGGCTTGACGTGCTGCCTGCGAAAGGCCGACCAGAAAGCCCACCAGTTCGGGATGGCCCCAGTTGCGGTTGCGCGACAGGCGCATGACCTGCCAGGTCGGGCCGGATTCCGGCAACTGCGCCGCGCCGGTGACGCAGCCCTTGGAATAAAAGCCGATCGCCGCCGCGCCGCCGCCGGTCGGGCCGGGAACGCCGCCGAAGACATCCTTCGCCAGCGGGTCCGCCACGCCCGGCATCGCGGTCGCAAGGGACAGGATCATTGCGCCCAGAATTTTTCGGATCACTGCTCGGGTTCCCCTTTTGGTTGGACCCAGATTAGCAAAATCAGCGAAAGAAGGAACATGCCGATCAGCGGCGTGATGCCCAGCCGCAAGTTCCCGCTTAAAGCGGTGGTCAGTGCGATCAGGAATGGGGCCAGGAAGGTCGTGGCCTTCCCCGACAACGCGTAAAGGCCAAAGACCTCGGTCGCGCGTTCGGCCGAGGTATGCAGCACGACCAGCGTCCGCCCGGCGGCCTGGATGACACCGCCCGCGCCGCCGATCAGCGCCCCGCAGATGAAATAGATCGCATCCGGCAGGTGCGAGCCTTCGGCCAGCGGAATGCCCATGATGGCGCTGCGCTTCATGCCCACGATAATGGTGCAGACAAGGATCAGGACCACGGTGCAGACGATCGTGACCGGCTTCGGACCCCAGCGGCGGTCAGCGCGTCCACCGAACCAGCAGATGATCGTCGCCGACAGAGCCGCCACGATGCCGAAGATCCCCGACAGGATGACCGGCCAGCCCAGCACCGCGCCGGCATAGATGCCGCCAAAGGCATAAAGCCCGTTCAAAGCATCGCGAGAGAACATCGAGGAGAGCAGGAAGGCCGTCAGCGAGCGCCGGTGCCGCAGGCTTTTCAGCAGGGTCCACAGGTCCGCCATCGCGGCGCGGATGCGGACGGGGCGCCGGGGGCCGGGGGTCTCGGGCACCCAAAGCGCAAAGGGGATCATGAAAACCAGATACCACAGCGCGGTCAGCGGCCCTGCGGCGCGCGTCCCCTCGCGCAGCGCCGGATCAAGGCCCAGGACCGGCTGTATCCCCAGAAGCGTGCGCCCGGTCTGAGAGTTCTCGGCCAGAAGCATGAGCATCAGGAACAGCGCGATCACCCCGCCCAGATAGCCAAAGGCGAAGCCCGAGCCAGAGACGCGCCCGACGTCATCCCGGCTGGTCAGGCCGGGCAGCATGGCATTGGTGAAGATGGTGGCGAATTCCATGCCGATCAGCCCGATCCCGAAACAGGCGATCGCAGTCACCAGATGGGGCTGTTCGGGCATCAGGAACCACAGACCCCAGGCACCCGCCATGTAAAGGGCCGAGAACACCCAGACCCAGACCAGTCGACGCCCGCTGTTATCGGCGATTGCGCCCAGAACCGGGGCCAGCACCGCGATGATGAACCCGGAAATCGCCAGTCCGTAACCCCAAAGCGACTGGGCGGCGGCGCTGGCGGCCTCGGGGGTCATGCCCTGGGCGACGTAATGATTGCGCGCGACTTCGGCGTAATAGACCGGGAAAATGAAGGTCGTCAGCAGCGTCGCATAAGGCTGGCTGGCCCAATCGAAGAACCACCAGCCCCAGATCCGTTTGCGCTCCATGCCGGTTTCCTTGCTGGCCGTATCTTTCGCGGCCATAAGGCCAAACCGCGCTCAGACTGGCAAGTCGTCTTTCGGGTCGGCAGGGGCAAGGGGCGGCAGCACCGGCGGCCAGGGGCGGCGCGCGTCGGCCTCGATCCAAGCCTGCACCCAGCCGGGCAATTCGGGGCCCTGCGGGTCGCTTCCGGCGGCGGCCATCAGGCGGGCCGGGGCGACGATGCCCTGGTCCGAGGTGATCGCGGCGCGCAGCAGCATGTGGTTGCAGCACTCGCCTTTGCGCCAGATGCTTTGCTCCATGTAAAGGAAGCGTGCGTCCCATCCCAGCGTGCGCGACACCATCGTGAACCGGTCGAAACCCCGCACCCGGCGACGATAGCGGACCGAATTTCCGGCGACGGTGATGCCCCAGCCGTTCTGCCGCATCGTGTCGATGATCCCGGTCCGCACGGCCATCGGCACGCGGCCCAGGTCGTAAAGCGTCAGTGTGCGGCCGTTGTTCAGCTCGATCCAGGGGTCGAGATCCCAGGGCCAGCAGCGATGCGTCGTGACATGGGCTTCAAGAACACCGATCCGCGGCGCGTTTCGGTATTTCAGCATCTCGGTCGCGAAGCGCAGGATGGGATACATCGGTCCTCCTTGTATGGAACCCCGGCTAGCGGGCAGGGCCGGGTCCGTCAATCGGGACGCTGCGGCGGTCAGGGTTGCGAAACGGCCGGGGCTGGCTTACCTGTCGCTGACATGCGCAAGGCGAGGATCTGATGGGCACGCTGTTCGAAGCACTGATGCTGATACTTGACGTCATCTGGTTCGTGATGATCGCCCATATCATCATGTCCTGGCTTATCAACTTTCAGGTGCTGAACCTGCGCCAGCCGCTGGTCTGGCAGATCTGGAACGGGCTCAGCCGGATGCTTGAGCCGATCTATGCCCCGGTCCGCAGCATCCTGCCGAATACCGGCGGGCTGGATCTTGCCCCGCTGGTCGTCTTCATCATCATCATCATCGCGCAGCGCGCGCTCGCCAACAACGCCGGCTGGTTCTACGGGTTCTAGGGGATGTCGGCAGCACCGCTGCTCCGGCAGGTCTTCGGTTTCGACGGATTCCGTCCCGGCCAGGAAGAGATCGTCGACGCTGTGGCTGCTGGCCGCGACGTGCTGGCGATCATGCCGACAGGCGGGGGCAAGTCGCTGTGCTTTCAGCTTCCCGCCCTGATGCGGGATGGGCTGACGGTGGTCATCTCGCCGCTGATCGCCCTGATGCGGGATCAGGTCCGCGCCCTGACCGAGGCGGGCGTCGCCGCCGCCGCCCTGACCAGCGGCAATTCCGAGGATGAGAATGCCGAGGTCATCCGGGCGCTGAACGCGCGCGAATTGCGGCTTCTGTACATCGCGCCGGAACGCCTGGCCTCGGGGGCGACCGTCCCGATGCTGAGACGCGCGGGCGTGCAGGCCATCGCCGTGGACGAGGCGCATTGCGTCAGCCAGTGGGGCCATGACTTTCGTCCGGATTACCTGCGCGTGGGCGAATTGCGTCAGGCGCTTGCGGTTCCGCTGGCGGCCTTTACCGCGACCGCCGATGCCGAGACGCGGGACGAGATCGTGGCCCGGCTGTTCCAGGGCGGTGATCCCCAGATTTTCCTGCGCGGTTTCGACCGGCCGAACATCCACTTGGCCTTTCAGCCAAAGGACGGGCCGCGCCGCCAGATCCTGGACTTCGCGGCCGCGCGCCGCGGACAGTCCGGCATCGTCTATTGCGGCACCCGCGCCAAGACCGAGACATTGGCCCAGGCGCTGAACCAGGCGGCCCTTCCCGCCGTCGCCTATCACGGCGGTATGGAGGCCGAGAGCCGCCGCGCCGTCGAGACGCGCTTTCAGCGCGAGGACGGTTTGATCGTCACCGCGACCGTGGCTTTCGGCATGGGAATCGACAAACCCGACATCCGCTGGGTTGCCCATGCCGACCTGCCGAAATCCATCGAGGCCTATTATCAGGAAATCGGCCGCGGCGGGCGCGACGGCGCCCCGGCCGAGACGCTGACGCTTTACGGTCCCGACGACATCCGCCTGCGCCGCAGCCAGATCGATGAGGGACTGGCCCCGGCCGATCGCAAGACCGCCGACCATGCCCGGCTGAACGCGCTGCTGGGTCTTGCCGAATCCCCGACCTGCCGCCGGGTGGCCCTGCTGGGCTATTTCGGGGAAGACGCCGGACCTTGCGGCAACTGCGATATCTGCGCGGATCCACCCGAAACGTTCGACGGCACCTCGGCGGCGCGCAAGGTGCTGTCGGCGGTGCTGCGCACGGGCGAGACCTATGGCGCGGGTCATATCATCGACGTGCTGATCGGGAACGCGACCGACCGCATCCGGCAGCGCGGACATGACCAGTTGCCGACCTTTGGCGTCGGGGGTGACATCTCGCGCCAGCAATGGCAGGCGATCATGCGCCAGATGCTGGGCCGCGACCTGATCCGCCCCGATCCCGAACGCCACGGGGGGCTGGCGATCACGCTGGCCGCGCATCCCGTCCTGCGCGGAGAGGAGACGGTGATCCTGCGCCGCGATCTGATCAACCGTGCGCGTCCCGCCGTGGTGGTGCGCACGCAGGTGGATGAAGAGGACGCGCCGCTGCTGTCGGCACTCAAGGCCAAGCGCCGCGCCTTGGCCGAGGCGGCGCGCGTGCCCGCCTATGTCATCTTCCCGGACCGCACCCTGATCGAAATGGCCCAGTCACGCCCGGCGACGCTGGACGACATGGCCCGCGTGAACGGTGTGGGCGCGAAGAAGCTGGAGAGCTATGGCGAAGAATTCCTGCGCGTGATCGCGGGCGAGGTCGCGCCCATGCATCCTGCGCGGAGGGCGCTTGCCGGACGCGCCTCGGGCGATCTTTATGATCGGCTGGCCGAGGTGCAAAGCCGGCTTGGGCGGGGCGAAGACGGCACCGGCAAGCCACTTTCCGTCGGAACATCCACCCTGCGCCGCATTGCCGAGGATCGGCCGGCGGATCTGGCGCGCTATCTTGACCCCGCGCGGATGGAGCGCTTCGGCGAAGCCTTCCGGGCCGAGATCGACGCCCCGGCGGATCACTGATCGGCGGCGGCGCGGGCCTGGTCCTCGGGGGTGGGCAGGCCGTCGCCCTCGGGTGCCTTGACGCCGAAGACCGCACAGTAAAGCGCCGGGACGAAGATCAGCGTGACCAGCGTTCCCGCGATGATCCCCCCCATCATGGCATATGCCATCGGTCCCCAGAACACCTGCCGCGAGATCGGGATCAGGGCAAGGCTGGCCGCGGCGGCCGTCAGCAGGATCGGGCGCGCGCGGCTGTCCGAGGCTTCGAACACCGCGTCCCATTTGCCGTGGCCCTTGGCGATCAGGACCTGGATCTCGTGAACCAGGATCACCGAGTTGCGGATCAGGATCCCGATCAGCGCCAGCACCCCAAGGATGGCGACAAAACCCATCGGCACGCCAAAGGGCAGCAGCGCCGCTACCACGCCGATCAGCCCCAGCGGCGCCGCGGCAAAGACGATCAAGGACAGGCGGAAGCTTTGCATCTGGATCATCACCAGAAGCGCCATAAGCAGCAGCATCACCGGCACCACCGCCGCGATCGGCTGCTGGCTTTCGCCAGAGGTTTCGACCGTGCCGCCAACCACGATGCGGACCTGAGCGGGCAGAGACTTCTGGAAATCCGCGACCCGGTCCGCCAAAGCCGCGACCAGCGTGGCGGGCTGATCCTTGGTCGCGATGTCGGCCTTGACCGTCACCGTGGGCAACCCGTCGCGCTGCATGATCAGCGGCTGTTCGGTCCCGTATTGCAGCTGCGCCAGCGAGGCCAGCGGGATCGGCGTCCCGGTCTGGGTCGCAAGCTGCAGGTTCTGGATCGAGGCCAAGGACTGGCGGTCGCTTTCCGATCCGCGCGCCAGCACGTCGATCAGGAAGATGCCGTCGCGCAACTGGGTGATCTGTCGCCCGGTGAACGTGCCCTCCAGCGCGCCGGCGATATCCTCGTTGGTGATCCCGACCTGACGGGCCTGGTCCTGGTTCACTTGCAGCGTGATGACGCGGGCAGGTTCGTTCCAGTCCAGCGAGATGTCGCGCAACCGCGGTTCGGTCGCCAGCACGGCGGCAAGATCGCGCGCCGTGTCCCGCGCCTGGTCGATATCCGGGGACGAGACGCGATACTGGACCGGCTTGCCGACGGGTGGGCCAATCTCAAGGTTCTTGACGTAAAGGTCGGTCCCGACCAGCTCGGTCTTGCCGAATTCGACCAGCCGCGCCTTCAGCCTGTCGCGCGCCGCAAGGTCGGGGGTCTGGATCAGGATCTGGCCCATATAGGGGCCGGGGGTCGGCACGTCCATCGACAGGACAAAGCGTGGCGCGCCGCGACCGACATAGGCGGTGTGAAACAGCGCCTCGTCCTGGCTGTTCAGGAATGCCTCGATCCTGGCGATGTCGGCATCGGTCTTGGCGATCGAGGCATTTGCGCGCTCGGTCACGTCCAGGATGATCTCGGTCCGGTCCGAGGTGGGAAAGAACTGCTGCTCGACATAGCGCATTCCAAGGACCGACAGCGCGAAGGCCGCGACGGTGATCCCGATCGTCACCCAGCGGAAACGCATTCCCAGGATCAGCACGCGATGGAAACTTCGCCGCAGCCTGCCCGGCGCGCGGTCGTGATGGGGCAGGGATTTCGCCAGAAGGGTCACGCCCAGCAGCGGGGCGAACAGCACGGCAACGATCCAGCTGACGATCAGCGACACCGCGATCACCACGAACAGCGAAAAGGTGAATTCGCCCGCCGCCGAGTTGTTCAGCCCGATCGGGATGAAGCCCGCGACCGTGACCAGCGTGCCGGTCAGCATCGGAAAGGCGATGGACGTCCAGGCGTGGCTTGCCGCGCGTTCCAGCGTGTCCCCGATCTCAAGCCGCGAGATCATGGTCTCGATCGCGATCATGGCGTCGTCGACGAGAAGCCCAAGCGCGATGATGAGCGCCCCCAGAGAGATGCGTTGCAGGGTGATCCCGAAGACGTCGAGGATAACGAAGGTGATCGCCAGCACCAAGGGGATCGTCAGGGTCACGACAAATCCCGCGCGCAGGCCAAGACTGATGAAGCTGACGATCAGGACGATCGCCACCGCCTCGGCCAGGGCGCGGACGAAATGGCCCACCGCATCGTTGACGACATGGGGCTGGTCAGCGAATTTCGCCATCTCGATCCCGATGGGCAGGTCGCGCGCGACCCCGGCCATCAGGGCGTCGACCTGCTTGCCGAATTCAAGGATGTTCTCGCCCTCGCGCATTCCGATCTGCAGGCCGATGGCTTCCTTGCCGTTGAAGCGGAACAGCTCGCTTGGCGGATCCTGATAGCCACGGCGGACGGTCGCGACATCGCCGATATTGAAGAAGCGATCCCCGATCCGCAGGTTCACCGCGGCAATGGCGGCGGCGTCGTCGAATTTGCCGCCCACCCGCAGGAGCACCTGTTCGGGACCGGCCTGAACGATGCCCGAAGGTGCGATCGAGTTCTGTGTCGCCAGAGTCTGGACGACCTGCGTGTGATTGAGGCCAAGGGCCGCCAGCCGGGCTGAAGAAAACTCGATATAGACCTCTTCCTTGCGGACGCCCAGAAGCGCGGTCTTGCCCGCCATCGGCAGGACTTGCACCTGCTTGCGGATATCCTCGACCCGGTCGCGCAGCTCTCGCGGACTGAAGCCGTCCGCGGTGAAGGCATAGATGTTGCCAAAGACGTCGCCGAAATCGTCGTTGAACTGGAAGCCCTGGAATTCCTGCGGAAAGTCCGGACGGATATCCGACATCATGTTGCGCACGCGCTTCCAGACCTCGGGCACCTGGGCGCCGCGGATGGTAGGATCAAGCTCCAGATAGACGATGGACTGGCCCGGCATCGTGACCGAGCGGGTGTATTTCAGCTCGTCCAGCTCTTCCAGCTTGGTTTCGATCCGGGTCGTCACCTGGTTCAGCGTGTTCTCGATATTCGCGCCCGGCAGCGAGGCGCTGATGACCATGATCTTGATGGTGAAGTTCGGGTCTTCCTCGCGGCCCAGCCGCAGATAGCTGAGCGTGCCCGCGATCATAGAGACGATCAGCAGGAACCACACCAGCGAACGGTGATGCAGGGCCCAGTCGGACAGGTTGAAGCTGCGGTCCTTCATGGTGTGACGCTTGCTCCCACGGCCTGACCTTCCCTGAGCGAATGGATGCCGCGGATGACGACCTCGTCACCGGGACGCAAACCGGCGGCGACGAAGAACATCCCCTCGATCTCGGGGCCGGTGGTCTGGACCCTGCGGGCCGAAACGGTGGCGGCCTTGCCCTGGCGCGTGACGATCCAGACCCGGCTTTCTCCGTCCTTCTGGAAGATCGCCGCCGCCGGGACGGTCAGGCGGTTCGCATCGGCAAACACCGGTCTTGCCCGGACCAGCGCGCCCAGAAGGAACCCCTGGGGATCGTCCAATGACAGGCGGACACGGCGGCTGCGGGTCGCGGCATCGGCAACCGGCTCGATCCGCGCCAGCGTGGCCTGACGGCGCAACTCGGGGTGGTTCGGGGACCAGACCTCGAACCTGTCATGGGATTCAAGCCGGGCGACCAGCGCCGCCTGGGCGTCGATCACGACCTCAAGCTCGTCCTGCCCGGACAGGTCCACGATCGGCTCGCCGGCTGCGACGACCGCGCCCGGCGTCGCATGAACCGCGCTGATCACGCCGTCGAAGGGGGCCCGCATCTCGGCATAGCTTTCGGTGTCCCTGGCGCGGATCAGTTCCGATTGCGCCTGCTGGTCGGCTGCGATGGCCGCAGCAAGGGACTGCTCCGCCTGTTCAAGCTGCGCCGTGGTCGCGACATCGCGTTCGACCAGAGCGCGCGTCCGGTCCGCCGCCGATTGCGCGGTCTGAAGCTGCACCTGCGCGGCCTCTGCCGCGGCCTCGGCCGAGCGGACCTTGCCCTGCAAGTCGTCGGGGTCCAGCGTCGCTAGCACATCCCCCCGATGCACCACGTCGCCCAGATCGACATTGCGCGCCGTCAGCCGCCCCAGCGTCTGGAATCCCAGCGCGACATCGACGCGGGCCCGCACGACACCGGGAAACGAACGATCGCGGGTCTGCGCCTCGCCCAGAACTACGCTGACGATCGGGCGCGGGGCATCGGCCGGTGCCTGCGCCGCAGCCATGCCGGGCGGCAGAGCCAGCGAAAAGGCGGCAAAGATCATGCACAGCCGCCTCATTGCGTCGACTCCGCGTTTTCGGCGCGGATGACTTCGCGTCCCGGATAAAGCGCCTGCGACCCCTTGCCGACGACGACCTGGCCGGGCGTCACGCCACCTGTCAGGATCACCGCACCCTCGGCGAAGCGTTCGATCTCGACCTGCGCCAGCGAGACGCGGCCGTCCTTGTCCACGACCCAGACGGCGGGTGCGCCGCCGCTGGCGGTCAGCGCCGTCCAGGGAACCGAGATGCCGCGCCCGATCGGGAAATGCACCGCGCCGCGCACGGCCGAACCCAGCAGCTCGAACCCCGGAGGCGGGTGCGCGATCCGGGCACGGACCAGGACCGAGCTTGTCGCAGCATCCACCAGGGGCGCGATCTCGGTAACGGTCGCCTGCATCCTCAGGTCGGGGAAGTCGATCCCGGTCAAGCTGACGGGCGCCCCCAGCGCGTCCTTGAGGAAGGGAGATTCCGGCGTCTGGAAAACGACCTCGCGTCCCGAGGCCGAGGCAAGGGTGATGACCGATTGCGCCGCCCCGACGATCTGACCCGGCTCAAGATTGCGCGCGGTGACGATGGCATCGGCTGGGGCGCGGATCGTGGTGTCATCCAGAGCCCTCTGCGCCTGATCGCGGGTCGAAACCGCCTGCGTCAACGCCCCTTGTGCCGAGGACAGCGTCTGGTTCGCGTTGTCCAGCCCCGCGCGGGTGCCAACGCCGCGATTCAGCAGAGCCTGCGCGCGTTCCTGCGCCTGCCGGGCCTGTTCCTCGCTTGCCTTGGCCGAGGCGACCGAAGCCTCGGCCACGCGCAGGGCCTGTTCAGTTTGCAGCGGATCGGTTCGGGCCAGCGCCTGCCCCCGCGTGACGGTATCGCCTTCGCTGACCAGCACCTCGACGACGCGGCCACCATTGCGAAATCCGATCTCGATCGTGTCTGTGGCTCGGACGGTGCCGGTCAGGGCGGCGTCGAAGGTCAGGGGCGCGTCCTCGACCGCCACGAATTCCACGGCCAGCCTGTCCTCGGCCAGCGCGGGCTGGGCAAGAACGGGCTGGGCAAGCAGCGGCAAGACAAGGGTCGTGGGCAGCAGTCGGCGCATTCCAGTCCCGTTCCGGTTTGGACTTTTATTGCCAATCCAACGGGCGGTTGAAAGTCCCGATCTGCAATGTTGACGCGAAGAGAGCCGGTGCGGGGGACCTGGCCCGCCCGCCTGCTTTATTGATAGCTGCGCACAAGCGCGGCGGCGATCAGCCCCCAGCCATCCACCACGACGAAGAAGGCCAGCTTGAAGGGCAGGGCGACGACTGCCGGTGGCACCATCATCATCCCCATCGACATCAGCACCGCCGAGACCACCAGATCAATGATCAGGAAGGGCAGCGAGACGAGAAAGCCGATCTCGAACGCGCGCTGGATCTCGCTCAGCATGAAAGCGGGGACCAGCACCGACAGCCGGTCGGGGGCGGCCTGCGGATCGGGAGCAATCGCGGCCAGTGTCTGGATCATCTCGGGGTCGGTCCGCGCCTCCATGAAGCCGCGGAACGGGACCATGCCGCGGTTGAAGGCTTCCTCGATGGTGATCGTGCCGTCGCGCAGGGGGGCGCCGGCAGTAGTCCATGCCTCGGTCAGGACGGGGTTCATCACGAACCAGGTCAGGAACATGGATAGGCTGACGATCAGCATGTTCGGCGGTGATTGCTGCAGTCCGATCGACTGGCGCAGGATGGACAGGACGGTGACTATGAAGGGAAAGCAGGTGACCATGATCGCGATGCCGGGGGCAAGTGACAGTGCCGTCATCACTGCCAGCAGGGTGATCGCGTGACGCCCGACGCCGTTCGCGACCTGGTCTGTCAGCGCCGGGACGCCCGCCAGACCCGATTCATCCTGCGCCAGCGCGAAATGCGGGACCAGGACGAGCGCCAGTAGAAGCAGCGCCTTCACGATGCGTCGGCCGGACCAAGAATGCGCACGCAAAGCCTGCTGTCGTCTTCGCCCGCGGCGACGAGTTCGCCATGCGCGATGACCTTGTCGCCGACGCAGATCTCGACCCCGTCCGAGATTTCCTGGTCCAGCGTCAGGATCTCGTCATTGCGCAGGCGCGACAGTTCGGCGACGGTCAACCGGGTCCGGCCCAGGCGGATCGTGACCTCGACCTGGATCTGGTCGGTGGCGATAAGGCTGGCAAGCGGGTCCATGTTCATTCCTCCTGAAAGATGTCCGCGATGACGGCGCCGAGTTCGTCCAGCATCCGGGCCGGATCGAGGCAGGTCCGCCCGGCTCCGCTGCGCAGTTCGACAAGGGGCTCGTCCCCGGCACCGTCGACGATCGAGGCGTTCCGCAGCCCGCTGCGGGCAAGGCAGTCGCGGATGTCCTCGGCCATATCGGGCGGGCAGCGGATCTGCAGCGATGTCTCGGGATCGGTCCCGGCCAGCTTGGCCAGCTGCGCCTCGACCGCCACCATCAGCCGGTCCGTGGCCGAGGCTCGGCCCAGCAGTGCCACCAACCCAGTCAGAACCGGCCTGAGATCGGCCATGGTGTCGCGGCGGATGCGCGCGGCTTCGGCATCCCGGCCATCGCGATGCTGGCCAAGCCGCGCGAGTTCTGCGCAAAGCGCGTCGAGGCTGGCCTCGCGCCCGTGGTTCAGGCCACGCTCATAGCCGTCCTGATAGGCGCGCTCGGCCAAGGTGTCGGTCGGCGACGGCTCGGGATCGGCGGCGCGTGTCCCAAAGGATTCCAATCGCAGGGCGATGGCGTTCATATCGCGTCCTCACGTTTCTCGATCCAGCCGGACAGCAGTTTCAGGCTTTCCTCTTTCCGGGCCTTCATCAGCTCGCGCAGGCGTGCCACGGGATCGCCGTCCGGCAGGGGTGCGAAGTCGATTTCGGGCACCGCGGTCGACAGGGGTGGCATGGTTGCCGGTCCCGCGATTTCCTCGACCGGCAATGCCGCCGGTTCGGTCGGGCGGCTGGCGTCCAGCAGCGCGCGTGCCGCCGATCCCTCGGGCCGGCCGCGCAGCAGGGGGCGCAGCAGGAATGCGGCTAGCGCCAGCGCGAAGAACCCGATCAGCGCGATCTTCATCAGAGCGTTCAGGTCAAGCCGCGCCAGAAGTCCGCCCTCCCTGGCCAGGGTTCCGCTTTCGGACAGGTTGGCGAAGGGCAGGGACTTCACCGTGATCGCGTCGCCCCGCGCCTCGTCGAAGCCCACGGCCGAGGCGACGAGTTCGCGGATCGTCTGCAGATCGCCCTCTTCACGCGGGACAAGCTGCGGGTTGCCGTTCGCGTCGGGCTTTTCGATCCCGTTGACCAGCACCGCGACGGTCAGGCGGCGGGTGGCGCCGGGCTGGCGGTTGACCTCGCGCGTGACCTTGCTCACCTCGTAGTTCTGGCGCTGGCGCGTTTCCGAGCGCGACGCACGGCTTTGATCGCCCTTGTCATCCTGCCCCTCGGGCAGGTTCGAGGCGGCCGTGACCGTTCCTGGCTGATTGTTCTGGCTTTGATCCGCCAGTTCCTCGCTTTCCTGCGAGATCAGCGCCCGGTTCTGGGGGTCGAAGCGCTGTTCCGTCAACAGCTCGGATTCGGTGACGAGATCCATGTTGACCTCGACGATGGCGTTTCCGTTGCCGACATGGGCCTCAAGGATGCGTTCGACATTTCTTTGCATCTCGGCGGAGCGGTCCTCTCCGGCCAGATCGTCGCTGGTCGAGATGACGCCCCGTTCGCTGTCGATCACGGTGACACGCTCGGGCTTCATTCCGGGAACGCCGGAGGAGATGAGGAATTTCAGTGCCTTGGCCTG
Organism: Paracoccus broussonetiae; assembly: GCF_031854425.1. Lineage (NCBI taxonomy): Bacteria > Pseudomonadati > Pseudomonadota > Alphaproteobacteria > Rhodobacterales > Paracoccaceae > Paracoccus > Paracoccus broussonetiae. Next base: position 75,936 of record NZ_JAVRQI010000011.1, read on the forward strand.
CGCGTGGCTGATCGGGCTGGCCGCGGTCGTCAACGTGACCGAGGCGCCGGGCTCGGCCTCGCGGCGATAACCGCGGGCCGACGGGACCGCCAGATGGACGCGGGCCGCCTTGACGTTCGGCAGGGCCAGTGCGGTGCGCGCAAGCTCTCCTTCCTTGGCGCGCCAATAGGCCGCGTCGAACATTTGCGAGGTGGTGCCAAAGCCGGACATTCCGTCCAGGATTTCGTATCCCGTGCCGCCTGCGGCTGGCAGACCCTGTCCCGCCAGCGTCATCCGAAGCGCGTCGCGGCGGCTTTCCTCGACCCAGATCGTGTCGCCGCTGATTTCGAAGGGGACGCCCGAGGCCTCGACCGCGGCCATGACTTCGCCCGACTGCTGGGCCTCCAGACCAGAATACAGCAGCGCCATGCCGGGCCGCCCGGCGAGCCAGGACAAGCCCGTCACAAGCGCGAATGTGACCAGAAAGGCCGCAACCAGAAGGGCTTGTTGTTTCGCGCTTCGGGCGCGCCAGTAGTCCTGCAGCTTCAGCAAAACCGTCCCCTTTCGAATCGTCTGGCTTTTCTGTCTCGATCCTGATGGCATGGGGGCGCTTAAGAATTGGTTAGCCCGTGGATGGTATCCGATCGACATATCGACGGAGAATCACATGGCCCATGCAGTCCCTGCGACATCGCAGAATCCGCCCCAGCGCGGCGGCGTGAAACGGGTCCTGCCCCTTCTGCTGGTCGCTGCACTGCTGGGGGCGGGCTTCATCTCGACTTATCAAGGCTACTGGGCGCCCCTGTCCCTGTTGAAACCGCACGAGGCGACCGCGAAAGCCGAGCCGGTGCCGCAGGTCCAGTTCGTCGCGCTGCCGCAGATCGCGCTGACCCTCTCCGGGCCGCAGTTCCGTACTCTGGTCATGTCGGTCCAGATCGAGACCGATGCGACCCATCGCGACGAGGTCCAGCATTTGCTGCCGCGCCTCTCGGATGCCTGCAACAGTTTCCTTGCCGGGATCGAACCCGCCGCGTTCGAGCGGCGCGGCATTCTGGACATCATCCGCGACGAACTGGCCACGCGCGCCGTCTATGTCCTGGGGCGCGAGGCATTCAGCGACATCCTGATCACGGAGTTCCGCATCCAATGAACCTGTCGCAGATCCTGCAATGTGCGCTGCTGACCTTTTCGCTGGGGGTCGGGTTCTTCTGCTTCGTCCTGGCCCGGCGGTTACGGCGGCTGAACGACCTGGAAACCGGGCTGGGTGGCGCGATCGCCGTCATGGCAAGCGAGATCGCCCGGCTGGAACGCGCGATCCATGCCGCCAAGACCGAAGCCACGGTCGCGACCGAGGGACTCGCCAACGAGGTCGAGCGCGCGAAGGAAGAGCGTGCCTTCTGGGTGCTGCAGAAGAAATTCTCCGAGGCGGCGCCTGCCGCCGCGCGCCTGCGCCGCCGTCGCCGTGCCCCTGCCGCGGAGATGCTGGATGCCTAGGCCCTTGCTTCAGCTTGCAGGCGGCGTGATGGCGCTGGCCGCCGCGGTCCAGGCCGTCTCGCTGGCGGGGGGGCTGTCTCGGCTCAGTGCCCATGCCGAGCCTGCGGCCCTTCTGGAAGGGTGCAGCGACGTGCCCGAGGCGGTGGCGCTGGCCCAGACGCTGCATCAGCGCGGACAGCGGATCGAGCGTTACCTGCAGGATATCGAACGTCGCAAGGCCGAGTTGGCCAGCGCAGAGAGCCAGCTGACGCAGAAGCTGGTTGAGCTGCGCCGCATCCGCCAGCAATTGCGCGACCAGGATCAGACCGCCGGGCAGGTGCAGACCGACGACATCGCCCGCATCATCGCGCTTTACGACCAGATGAAGCCCGAGCAGGCGGCGATGGTGCTGTCGAACCTGCCGCCCGATTTCGCCGCGCAGATCCTTGTCCGGGTCGAACCGCAGACAGGGGCGCGGATCATGGCCTCGGTCGAGCCGGGGCAGGCGGCGGTGCTGACCTCATACATGGGCGCGCTGCGCGCCAAGGGAAACTAGGAGCCGCTCATGTTTGGAATGCTTGGCATCGTCCTGACCTTCGCCATGGTCTTCGGCGGCTATATCCTGGCGGGGGGCAAGCTGGCGGTCATCCTGCATTCGCTGCCCTATGAGCTGATGATGATCGGGGGCGCCGCGCTGGGATCGTTCCTGCTGGCGAACGAAACCGCGGTGATCAAAAGTGCTCTTGGCGGGGTCGGTCGGTCGCTGAAGGGACCGAAATGGCAGGAATCCGACATTCAGGACGTGCTGTGCCTGCTTTTCCAGCTGCTGCGCACGGCACGGGCCAGCCCTGTCGATCTGGAAAGCCATATCGAGGATCCCGACAATTCTCCCCTGTTCCAGTCCTTTCCGCGCATCCTGCAGGACAAGCAGGCGGTCTCGCTGATCTCGGACGCGCTGCGCTCGGCCAGCCTGAATTATGACGATCCCTATCAGGTCGAGGAGATGCTGTCCCAGCGCATCCGGCTGATCGAGGACGAGGCGATGCACGCCCCCCACGCCTTGCAGAACATGGCCGATGCGCTGCCGGCACTGGGTATCGTCGCGGCGGTGCTTGGGGTCATCAAGACGATGAGCGCCATAGACCAGCCGCCCGAGGTGCTGGGCAAGATGATCGGGGGCGCGTTGGTCGGCACCTTCCTGGGGGTCTTTCTTGCCTATGCGCTGGTCGCGCCCTTTGCCCACAGGTTGCAGGCCGTGATGCGTCAGGACCAGTCCTTCTACGATGTCATCAAGTCGGTGCTGATCGCGGGGCTGCATCAGCACGCGACGAACCTGTGCGTGGAGGTCGGGCGCCAGGCCGCGCCGGAACATGTCCGCCCCACCTTTGGCGATCTTGAAAACGCTTTGCGCGATCTGAAGAGGGCGTCGTGATCGCCGCCGCGCTTGTCGCCGCGGCGCTGGCCGCCCCTCCTGTCGTCGATACCGGGCGGGACCGTGCCGGGGCGCTGATCGCGGCCGCCACGAAGGACCTGCTGGACGGCAAGCCACTGGATCCCCGCATCGACGTGGATCTGCGTCGGCTCGACCCGGCGGGACGGCTGCGGGTGCTGATCTTCCTGCGGCGTTCGGGGATGCTTGATGGGCCGGGCTGGACGGCAGACATGCTGCTGGCCCCCGCGGACGCCGATGGAGCCGGGCAATGAGCGTCGCCGAAGCCGTTCCCCAGGCCCGCCTGCCGCTGCGGCCGATGATCATCACCGGGGGGCTGGTCATCATCGTGCTGTCGATGGTCCTGCCGCTGCCCGCGCCGGTGCTGGATGTCGGGATCGCCCTTTCGATCGCCGTGGCGACGCTGATCCTTGTCATGGCCGCCCTGGTCGAGAAGCCTACGGATTTCCAGGCCTTCCCGGTGCTGCTGCTGGTATCGCTGCTGATGCGACTGTCGCTTAACGTCTCCTCGACCCGGCTGATCCTGACCAACGGGCAGAATGGGCCGATGGCGGCGGGTCATGTCATCAACGGCTTCGCCGAATTCGTCGCTGGGGGGTCGCTGCTGGTCGGGCTGACCGTCTTTGCCGTCATCTCGATTGTGAACTTCATGGTCATCACCAAGGGCTCGGGGCGCATGGCCGAGGTTTCGGCCCGCTTCGCGCTGGATTCGCTGCCGGGCAAGCAACTGGCCATCGACGGCGACCTGAACTCGGGCGCGATCGACCATGACGAAGCCAAGCGCCGCCGCATCCAGGAACAGCGCGAGATCAGCTTCTTCGGCTCGCTCGACGGGGCGTCGAAATTCGTCAAGGGCGACGCGATTGCCGGGCTGGTCATCACGCTGATCAACCTGTTCGTCGGACTGGCGGCGGGCATTCTGGTTCATTCCATGCCCGTGACCGAGGCGCTGGCGACCTATTCCCGGCTGACCATCGGCGACGGTCTGGTCACGCAGATCCCGGCGCTGATCACCTCGATGGCAGCGGCGCTGCTGCTGTCGCGCGGGGGCGCAACGGACACGACCGCGGATCTGCTGTCAAAGCAACTCGTTTCGAACTGGCAGGTACCGGCAGTGGGCGCCGGGGGGATGGCGGTGGTCGGCATGGTCCCCGGAATGCCCACGCTGGTCTTTGTGACGCTGGCCACGGGGCTGGGCGCCGCCGCCTGGTTTATCCGCCGGCGCGAGATCACGGCTGCCCACGCTCCCGCCACCGCGGTCGAGCCCGCACCCGCAGCCCCCGCCCAGACCCGCATCGGCGACGTTCTGGATACCGAGGAAATCAGCGTCGAGATCGGAGCCGGGCTGATTGTCAGCGCGCTTGACCAGGGCAGGGGGCTTGGCCAGCGGATCACCAATCTTCGCCTGCATGTCGCGCGCAGCTATGGCGTCATTCTGCCCGACGTGCGCATCACCGACGGCACCGGCTTTGATGACGGCGAATATGTCATCCGCTTGCAAGGCGTGGTGCGCGGGCGGGGACGACTGCGTCCGCAGGGCGTGCTGGCGCTGGGTCCCGAACAGGTCCTGGCGGGCATCCGCGGCGACGAGGTGCGCGAGCCGGTCTATTCCAGTCCCGCACGCTGGATCGCCCCCGAACAGCAGGACGATGCCGCGATGGCGGGGGCCACCGTGGTCGCCCCGATGGAGGTGCTGTCGACACACTTGATGGAGGTGGTGAAGTCCAACCTTCCGGCGCTGCTGACCATGACCTCGATGCAGCGCATGATCCGCGAGCTGGGGAACCTGTCGGACGAGCACCGCGCCCAGCTGAACCAGCGCTTCTTCGACGCGATGATCCCCGAAAAGGTCTCGCCGGAACTGCTGCTGGCCGTCCTGCGCGGCATGCTGGAGGAGCGGCTGTCGATCCGCAACCTCGTCCTGATCACCGACGCGGTGCACGAGGCCCGGGCCGCGACCACGCCCGAGGCGGCCTATGAACTGGTCCGCCGCCGGATGCGAGGGCAGATCTGCGAGCAGTTTGCTGGTGCGGACGGTCATCTCGACATCCTTCAGCTTCACCCGCAATGGGAAGCCGAGCTGACCCGCGCAGAAGCCGAGGCCGGGCGCGGCGGCAATGCCGCCCTGCCGCAGCTACAGGAACGCCTGGCCGAGGCGCTGCGCAAGCTTGTTGCCACCCTGCCCGCACCGACCGAGGCGGTCCTTGCGGTCCCGGACCATCGCCGCAGGCTGGTGCGGATGATGCTGGCCGCGGCCAGCGTTGCGCTGCCGGTGATCGGACTGGACGAAATCGATCCCGCCGCGCGTGTCCGGCTGTGCGGCACGGTGACGGCATGACCGCGCTTCTGGCCGATGCGCGGCTTCAGGCAATGCTGCCGGTGCTGCTTCTGACCTATTGCCGGGTCCAGTCCTGCTTGCTGGCGATGCCGGGATTTTCACTGCGCATCCTGCCCGTCCGGCTGCGGGTCGCGATCGCCATGTCGATGACGCCGCTGCTGGCCGAACACGCGGGCCTTGCGCCCCCGATCAGGACGATGACCGGCCTTGCGCTGCTTGCCGGCGCCGAAATCGTGACCGGCCTGATACTGGGAGGATTGGTGCGGCTGATGGCGCTGTCGCTTGACATCGCGGCGGCGGCGATTGCGGCCACGACTTCGCTGTCGCAACTGGTGGGGGGCGTCAACGAATTCGCCCCGCACCCGATCGGCAACCTTCTGTCGCTGGCCGGGCTTGCGCTGCTGATGGCGCTGGGAATGCCGGCATTGCTTTGCGATCTGCTGCGGGAAAGCCTGGTCCTTCGTCCGGTCGGGTCATGGCCGCAGGTGGCAGAGCTACTGCCGACCGCGCTGGGGCTGATCGGGCGCAGTTTTGTCGTGGCGCTGGTTCTGGCCGCGCCCTTCATCCTTGGCGGCTACCTGTTCCAGATCCTGACCGGGATGGCGAGCAAGGCGATGCCCGCCCTGCCGATGATGCTGATCGCTGCCCCTGCCGCAATCCTGCTGGCGCTGGTGGCGCTGACCCTTCTGACTCCGGCGATCCTGTCGGGCTGGGCGCGCGCGGTTCTGGATGTCATGCAAAGCGACCTGCCATGAGCGAAGAGGACGACGACAAGCAATACGCCGCCTCCGAACAGAAGCTGCGGCGCGCGCGCGAAGAAGGCGACATTCCGCGTTCGGCCGAGCTGGGCAGTGCGCTGATGTATCTGGGCTTCTGGGCGGCGATGGCGCTGGCCGCGACCTCGCTCGCGCCCGCCTGGACGCGCATGGCGGCGCGGGCACTGGGGGCCGAGCCCTGGCCGGATGGGCGTGGCAAATCCGTTATGGATCTGGCGCGGGCGCTGACCGGAAACGCGATGCTGGCGGTGCTGGGTTTCGTTGCGGTCATCGCGGTTCCGGTGCTGGCCGGCCTGATCCTGCAGCGTGCCTTCACCTTCACGCCGAAAAAGCTGCTGCCGGATCCGGGGCGGATCGACCCCATGCGCAATGCCGGGCAGAAGCTGGGCCGCGCGGGCCTGTCCGCCTTTGGCATATCGGTCGCCAAGGTCGGTTTGCTGGGGGCGGGCGGTGTCCTTCTGTTCCGCTCTTTGCTGGGCGGGATGCTGAGCGCGGGGGGCATGTCGGATCTGCAATGGGTGGACGGGCTCAGGCTGGTCACGACGCGCGCCATTCACCTGGCGCTGGCGATCGGGGTGGGCTTCGCGCTGATCGACCTTCTGTGGAAGCATCTGGATTATCAGCGTCGCCACCGCATGTCCCGGCAAGAGATGCAGGACGAGCACAAGGACAGCGAGGGCGATCCCCATCTGAAGGCCGCGCGGCGGCAGAAAGGGATCGACATCGCTCTGAACTCGATGCTGGCGGATGTCGAGCGCGCCGATGTGGTCATCGTCAACCCGACCCATTACGCCGTCGCGTTGGAGTGGAAGCGCGGCAGCGGACGCGCCCCGGTCTGCCTTGCCAAAGGGGTGGACGAGATTGCGCGCCAGATCCGCGAGCGCGCTAGCCGCCATCAGGTCCCGATCTGGTCCGATCCACCCTGCGCCCGCGCGCTGCATGCGACCGTCGAGATCGGGCAGGAAATCCGCTCGGAGCATTTCGCCCCCGTCGCCGCCGCAATCCGCTTTGCCGAGGCGATGCGCAGAAAGGTCCGCCAGGGCTGGGGTGGATCGCCTGCAGCCCGTCCGCGGGCATCGAGATGAGCGATATCGGGGAATCCATCGCCCGTCTGGCCGATCTCGCGCGCTTGAAATCCGATCTGGAGATGCGGCGCTTCGCGGCCTATCGCGCCCATGTCGAGGCCGCCCGCGCCCGCATCACCACACTGACCGAGGAGCTGCAGGCCCTTTACGACAGCGAGGCCGCGCATTCCCTGTCGGGCGCGCGGCTTGCCAATGCGCTGGCCGGGGACCGCAGCCGCGCACTTGGCCGAGCCGAGGTGGAGCTTGAGCAGATGATGCCCGGCTATCAGGCCGCGCGGGGCGCGGCACTGCGCGAATTCGGCCGCGTCCAGGCGCTGGAAGACCTGCACGCAAGGGAAACGGATGCGCGTCGGTTGAAGGTGCAGCGCAAGCAGTCGGACGGCGCATGATAAGGCGGTCTTCTTGGCTGAACGGGCGAGAGGTTCAGCACTGTTCGGGGCAGTTCGGCCCCGCGCGGCAAGACCGTCCCGCTGCGGCCCTGTGGGCACGATCCTGCGGGAACCGGCAGGCGCGGCTTCAATTCTTCTTTGGTCGCCCCTATGATGCCGGCGTATTTTTTCCTTGCACGCTGGATGACCTTGCGATGATCCGACCACTTCTCGTCCTTGCCGCCCTTGCCCCGCTGGCCGCCTGCGCGCCTGCGACGGCGCCGGAAACTGCGCCCGTCGTCGCCCCCGTGCCGGTGGCGCCGGTCGCAGGGGTGACCGGCCTCGAATCGCGCGAACCCGATGCGTGCCACGCCAAAAGCTACATCTCTGCGCTTGGCCAGCCGGGCACTGTGATCCCCGGCCTGGGCATCACCCGCGAATACCGCGTTGTCGAATATCGCGGGATCGAGCCGCAGGAATACGACCCGCTGCGCATCGTCTTCCGTCTTGATGCGTCGGGCAACATCTACAACATCGATTGCGGTTGATCGCCATGCGCATGATCCTGGTGGCCATTTCGCTTTCGGTGCTTGCAGGTTGTACAGAGCCGCAGGCGCCGGACGCGCCCGCGACCCTTCCGGGCGAGGATGCCTGTGGCGCGTCGCGCTTTCAGAACCTTGTCGGACAGCCGAAATCCGTGCTCGACGGCGTGACCCTGCCCGAAGGGAACCGCGTGATCGGCCCGAACCAGCCGGTGACGATGGATTTCCGTCCGACCCGCCTGAACGTCGAGATCGGCAAGGACGGCCGCATCGCACGCGTCGGCTGCTACTGAAAACGCCTGAAGAAACTAGACCAGGGCGCGGAACATGTTGTCCGCGCCCTTTTTCATGCGGCATGGGCCAGAGGCGACCGCGCGGACGGACGCGAAAAACGCCGCGATCGGCCAAAGGCGCAGTCATGTCGATTGTCAGGGAAAATGGAGGCGGGTACCGGAATCGAACCGGTCTTCACGGATTTGCAATCCGCTGCGTAACCTCTCCGCCAACCCGCCGTTGTCGGTCTATCGGTGCGGGTTTAGCCGCTTCGGTCGCGGGGTGCAAGACGCCGTTTTGCGCATGAAGCGCCTTCAAGGCTACCGGGGTTCATAGATATAATCACGCCGGAAAGGATAAGAGGATCCGGTGCCTGGCAGGTCGGATGCGGCCCCCGTGTCGTCGGGGCGGGTCAACAGGATCTGATAAAGCGCGGTCCAGCCTTCCTCGAAGGCCAGCGCGCAGCCGGCAAGGTACAGGCGGAAGGCGCGCAGGACCTCGGCCGCGCGATCAACTGAAAGAGTCTGGCGCAGCACGGCCTCGGCCTCGGTCAGGCGGGATTCCAGGCGGTCGGACCAGCACCACAGCGTCCGGGCGTAATGCGGGCGCAGGTTCTCGGTATCGACCATCTCCAGCCCGGCCAGCGAGAGTTGCCGGATGGCCTGGCTGACATGGATCAACTCGCCTCCGGGGAAGATGTATTTCTCGATGAAATCGCCCATGCCGCCGCCGACAATGGCCTCGTCCACGCCGGTCACGCTGATCCCGTGGTTCAGCGCCATTCCGCCGGGCCGCAGCAGGTCGTGGATGCGCTTGCAATAGGTCGCCATGTTGGCGCGCCCCACATGCTCGAACATCCCGACCGAGGCGAGCTTGTCGAAAGGCTGCTCGGGCGAAAGATCGCGATAGTCGCAAAGCAGGATCCTGACGCGGTCGCCCAGCCCCCGTTCCTGGATCTGGCGCGTGACATGATCGAACTGGTTCTGGGACAGGGTGATGCCGGTCGCGTCGACGCCGTAAGTCTCGGCCGCGTGGAACAGCAGCGCGCCCCAGCCCGCGCCGATATCGACGAAGCGTTCACCTGGCCGCAGGTCCAGCTTGCGGCAGATATGGTCCAGTTTCGCGACCTGCGCCTGAGCAAGATCCATGTTCGGGTCGCGGAAATAGGCGCAGGAATAGACCTGCAACGGGTCCAGCCAGATCCGGTAGAAATCGTCCGAGACATCATAGTGAAAGCGGATCTGCGCCGCGTCGCGGTCTCGGCTGTGGCGCATGATCGAGGCAAGGTTCCACCATGCCCGCTGCCAGGGCCGGGGACGCTGCGGCTGGCCTTCGTCCGGGACCAGTGCTGCCACCACATGCATCAGATCGCGCATCCCGCCCTGGACCGAAACCTTGCCCGAGACGATATCCGAGCCGAGCGCGCCAAGGTTTCCGGTGGCAAGCGGCCCGAGCGCCGCCGAATCGTGAAAGACGATCTCGACCGCCGCATCGTTGCGGCCGAGCTTTGCCCCTGAAGGCAACTGCACGCGCAGCGGCACCCCCAAGTGGTCAAGCTTGGATTGAATCACGCGATCTACGGCTGACATGGCGCACCCCGCTTTGCGAAACACGGGCCAAGACGCCCGATCCTGCCATACGAGTATAAAATAAGCGCAGGGAAGCCGGTTTGGTCAACCCTTTGTGTCGGTTGCGCCTGCCAGCCAGCCGGTTGAGATATGCTGGAAAAAACAAAAGCGGCCCGAAGGCCGCTTTTCGTTTTCTTCCTTCCGGAAGATTTTGGAGCGGGCGATGAGATTCGAACTCACGACCCTAACCTTGGCAAGGTTATGCTCTACCCCTGAGCTACGCCCGCACTCCATCCCGTTGGCTCGTCGCCTTCGGTGAGCGGTGATTTATGGGACCGCGCGGGGAGGCGCAAGGGGAAAAAACCGCTTTCCACAAAAAATCTGCAAACTTTCTTTTGCACAGGTCAGGCTGTCTCGAACCGCGGAAGAAGGCTTGCGATCGCGCGGTTCGCGGCCCCGGCGCGCAGCGCGCCGCGCAGGAATTGCGGCAGCGAACGCCGATGCCGGGCGAAATCCGCGGGCGGGGTCAGGGTCGGATCGGCGCCCAGAAGAAGCTGCATCCCGCCCGCGGCCGAATCCGCGCGGATGGTGATGTTGAACCCGTCGCCCGGCCCGTTCGACAGGACGTGGCGCTGCGTCGTGCAACCGGGAAAGTTGGCCGGATCGAAGGGCAGGATGTTGATCAGCGGCGAAAAGAAGAACCGCTCGGACTGTCCAAGCCCGTGATCGGCGGCGATCTGCTCGATGCGGTACCGCCCATGACGGCGCAGCTTGCGCAGCTCGCCACACAGGCGGGTGACGGCGGGGCCCAACGGCTCCGCCGGTTCCAGCGACGCGCGGAAGGGCAGGATGTTCACGACCAGCGCCGGCACACCGATCGCAACGCTGCCCATCCGGCTGAGATAGGGCAGCCAGACCGGCATCACGATCTGACCCGCATCGTCGCGGCGCTCGGCCGAGGCGTCCTGCAGGTGAAGCGCGGCCCAGGCGGCGCACAGCACGGTCAGCAGGTCCGGCCAGCCCATGCCCCATTCCGCGCTTCGCGCGAGCAGGTCGGCCTGCAGGTCCTCCAGCGACTGTTCATGGGACAGGTCTTCGGCGGGATAATTCTCTGACCCCTTGGTCAGCACGCGTGGCGGTGGGCAGGCGGCCAGCACGGCCTGCCAATGCCGGCCATCCGCGACATGGCGCGACGAGGCGCGATAGCCTGCCTCCTCTGCCAGGTACTCGGCAAAGCGGCCCAGCGGCTGGCCGGGATCGCCCGAGCCCGTCTCGAAGGCGTAAAGGCGGGCGGCACGAGCCTCGATCATGCCCATCGCATAGCCGTCCAGCACGATGTGATGGCCGCGGTTGAACCAGATCAGGTGCTCGGGACCAAGACGGAGCAGCCATTGCGCCGAAAGCGGCTGGTGGGCCAGATCCAGCGGCGCCGCGACGTCGGCCTGCATCATCGCAAAGGCATGCTCGCGCGGCTGGCGGTGGCCGGACAGGTCGATCAGGCGCAGCGCGGGCCGTCGCGCCAGGTCCAGGTCTTGTCTGGGGCCATCCGGCCCGTCATCGAAGCGCAGGGCCAGAACGTCGGTTTCGGCGATGGTACGGCCAATGGCGCGCGCCAGTGCGTCGGGATCGGTCGGTCCGGTGAATTCGATCGCATGGGCGACGGTCGACACCGCCTCGCCCGGATGCAGGCGGAATTCTTCCCAGAAATCCAGTTGCGCAAGGGTCAGCTGCTGGGTGGGGGAAATGGTTTGTTGCGTCATGGAAAAGCGTCCCGTCCGCGGGCTTGCGAAATGTGATGCAAGTTAGGGGGAAGAGGCTGGCTGGCCCGCGACGTTGTCGCGGGCCGGCTTGCTTCGAGAGAGAAAGCCGGATAAAAATACTCGACTATTTTGCGCCGTCAAGCGGGCTTTGACGGTTGCGTGCATTTGTGTCGCAGCCGCCCGCGGATTTTCAGAACAGGATTCTCGCCATGATCGAATTCACCCGCTGGCCCAAGGATCAGGCGCGGCATTACCGCGATGCCGGATACTGGATCGACCAGCCCCTGACCCAGATCCTCGACGCCCAGCTTTCCGCCCAGGCCGAGGCTGTTGCGATCGTCTGCGGCGACCGGCGCATCACCTATGCCAAGCTGGACCGGATGTCGCGCAACCTGGCGGCCCGACTGGCCGAGGCGGGGCTGTCGCAGGGCGACCGGGCGCTGGTCCAATTGCCGAACGTGGCCGAGTTCTATGTCGTCTTCTTCGCCCTGCTGCGCATCGGGGTCGCCCCGGTCAATGCGCTGTTCAGCCACAGACGGATGGAGATGGCCGAATATGCCCGCCAGATCCAGCCAGCGGTGGTCATCGGATCGCGCGCGCACGAGCTTTTCCGCGACGATGCCTTTGCCGCCGAGCTGCAAGAAGCCGGGGCGCGGCATGTCCTGCTGCTGGGCGAGGATGCGCCCGAAATCAGTCTTGCCCATTGGCTGACCGCTGGCCCGGAGTTGCCTGCCGGTGCAGGGCCAAGCCCGGCGGACGAGGTCGCCTTCTTCCAGCTTTCGGGTGGCAGCACGGGAACGCCCAAGCTGATTCCGCGGACCCATAATGACTACGATTACAGCGTCCGGGCCAGCGCCGAGATCTGCGGCGTGACCTCTGCCACGCGCTTCCTGTGCGCTTTGCCGGCGGCGCATAACTTTCCGCTCAGTTCGCCCGGCGCGCTTGGCGTCTTTCATGCCGGGGGCACCGTCATCCTTGCCGCCAGCCCCGAGCCTCTGGCCTGTTTCGATCTGATCGAGGCCGAGGGCGTCACGATGGTCCCGCTGGTTCCACCCGCCGTCGCGCTGTGGCTGCGCGCCGTCGAAGAATCGCCCGAACGCCGGGCGGGGTTGGCGACGCTGGATCTGATGCTGGTCGGCGGCGCCAGCTTTGCCGAGGCGACGGCGCGGCGCGTGCCCGAGATTTTGGGCTGCCGCCTGCAGCAGGTCTTTGGCATGGCCGAAGGGCTGGTGAACTATACCCGGCTGGACGATCCCGACGGGATCGTGTTCGCGATGCAGGGCCGGCCCATCAGCCCCGATGACGAAATCCGCGTGCTGGACGACCAGGGCCATCCGGTGCCGGATGGTGTGCCGGGCGCGCTGGCGACGCGCGGTCCCTATACCTTCCGGGGCTATTACCGCAGCCCCGAGCACAATGCACAGGCCTTTGACGCGGACGGTTTCTATCACTCGGGTGACGTCGTCGTGCGCGAAGGCGGCTATCTGCGCGTGGTCGGGCGGATCAAGGACCAGATCAACCGGGGCGGAGAGAAGATCGCCTCGGAGGAGGTCGAGAACCTGCTGATGCGCCATCCCGACATCACCCATGCCGCGCTGGTCGCCACGCCCGACGCCCATCTGGGCGAAAAAAGCTGCGCCTTTCTTGTCCTGCGCGACGGGGCAGCCAGGCTAAGCCCGCCCGCCCTGCGCCGCCACCTGCTTGATGCGGGCGTGGCGGAATACAAGCTGCCCGACCGCTTCCGCATCCTGCCTGAACTGCCGCTGACCGCCGTGGGCAAGATCGACAAGCGCCGCCTGCGTGACAGCCTTCTTGCCGAGACCGCCTGAAAGGAAACCCGATGGATATTGCCGAAAAGACCGAAATCAGCGCCGAATGGCTGGCCGCCCGCGTCGCCGGGATGATCGAGGACGATTGCGAGATCGACCCGTCCGAGAACCTTGTCCTTTACGGGCTGGATTCCATTGCCGTCATGACTTTCTCGGCCGAACTGAAGCGGATGGGGGTCGAGGCCAGCTTTGACGAGCTGGCCCGCGACCCCACGCTGGACGCCTGGTGGACGCTGATCGCGTCGCGGCTTTAGCGCGGCCTTAGGCCCGCAGTGTCGCGCCGCCGTCGACGTAAAGGTCGGCCATGGTCACATGGCCCGCCTGGTCCGACAAAAGGAACAGGACGGCCCCCGCGATATCCTCGGGGGTCGCCAGCTTTTTCAGGGGAATGCCGGTGCGGAAATGCTCCAGATTGCCCTCGATCACCGCGCGTTCACCCGCGCCGCCATCCTCGGTCCACATGCCGGTCTGCATCGGCGTCAGGGTCGAACCCGGGGCGACGATGTTGCAGCGCACGCCCTCGGCGGCAAGCTCCAGCCCAAGGCAGCGGATCAGCATCGTCGCCGCCGCTTTCGACGCCGCATAGGCCCCCATGTTGCGCCGCGGAATCCCCGCCGCGTTCGAACTGACCGCGACCAGCGCGCCGCCCCCGTTTCGCGCGATCGCCCGGCCAAGCGCGCGGGTCGCGTGGAACGTGCCGGTGGCGTTGACGCCGATCATGCGGTCCCATTCCTCGGACGAAAGCTCCAACAGCGGGCCGATCGACAGCACGCCTGCGGCATGGACGCCCAGTGTCACCGGGCCATGCGCGGCCTCGACCCCTGCCACCTGGGCCTCGACCGCGGCGCCGTCGCGGATGTCGAGCGCATGGGCGATCGCGCCTGCAGGCGGCGGGCTTGCCGTCAGCGCCGTGGCCAGGTCGGTCGCGACGACACGTGCACCGGCCTCCAGCAGGGAGCGGGTGATGGCTTGGCCAATGCCACCTGCGGCACCGGTGACGATGGCGGTTTTCCCCTCGAACCCGGTCAGGCGCATGATGTCGCCCCGGCCGTGTCGAACAATGCCACGGCATCCGCTGTCAGCACCGGCACCCCGCAGGTCGCGGCGATCCACGCCATCGCCATGTCGTGCTTGTCGCGGCTGAAATCGGCCTGGGCATCGGCCACGGGGAATGTCTCGATATCCAGCTGGAACGCCTCGGCTGCGGTGGCGAGGCAGCCGATATGGGCATAGATGCCGCAGATCATCAGCTGGTCGCGCCCGCGCGCCCGCATCAGGCGTTCAAGGTTCGAGCGCTGGAAGGCGCTGTAGCGATGCTTGACCAGCACGATGTCGTCAGGTTCGGGGGCAAGCTCGGGCAGGATTTCTTCGTGCTCGGGCAGGGCGCCCATGCCCGGTCCCCACAGGTCGGCCTGCAGCCCGCGATCGGGGCGGAACTGGTTGCCCTTTTGCGCGGTATAGAAAACCGGGACGCCCGCCCGGCGCGCACCCGCAAGCAGGGCGGCGATATTCGCGACGACCGGCTCAAGCGGTGCGCCCGGCGGAAAGGGGCGGCAGAAATAGCGCTGCATGTCATGGACCAGCAGGGCCAACCGCTCGGGTCGGGGTTGCCATGTCCCCCGAGCCGCAGGCAAGGCAGATGCGTCGGGAAGATCATAGTTCGGGATGCCGGGCAGGGCCATCAGCAAGTCTCTCCTTGAGGGGTGATGCCGGGCAGCGCAGCGTCGGCGGGCAGTCCCAGCGCGCTGAGAAGCGCGCCGAATTTCGCGCCGGTCTCGGCGGCCTCGGCCATCGGGTCCGAGCCGGGAACGATGCCCGCCCCGGCATAAAGGCGGGCGCTGCGGCCGCTGATCTCGGCGCAGCGGATGGCGACGTGCCACGCCCCGTCGCCGTGTTCGTCGCACCAGCCGACGGCGCCTGCGTAGAAATCGCGCGGCACCGGCTCGATCCGGCGGATCAGGTCATTGGCGCGCGCCAGCGGCAGGCCGCAGACGGCGGGTGTGGGGTGCAGCAGTGCCGCCAGCAGGATCGACGGGGTCTCGGGGTCGCGCAACCTGCCGCGGATCCGTGTGCCCAGGTGCCACATGCTGCGCGTGCTGGTCAGCGTCGTGCCGTCCGGGGCCTCAAGCTCGCGGCACGAGGGGGAAAGCAGGTCCATGATGTATTCCACCACAAAGCGGTGTTCGCGCCGGTCCTTCTCCGAACGCAGCAGCGCGTCCGAGACCGCGCGGTCGGCGCTGACCGAAGCCTGACGCCGCGCCGACCCCGCCAGCGGGTGCGAGGCGATCAGCCCGCCGGTCTTTTCAAGCAGCAGTTCGGGGGTGCCGCCGCACAGCTCGCGCGGCGCTTGCCCTTGCGACGGCAGCGCGACGCGAAAGGCGGTGACGGCCGGATCCTCGCCCAGCCGCGCCATCAGTGCCGCCAGCGGGATTTCGGTCCCCGCCTCGACCCGCAGGGTGCGGGCAAGCACGATCTTTTCCAGCGCATCCCTGTCGCCCACGCTGTCCTGCATGACGGCCAGAGCGCGGGAAACCAGCGCCGCATATTGGGCGGCCGAGGGTTCGGCCGTGACGCTCAACGGTCCCGGCGCGGGGGTGGGCGGGGTTGCTGCGGGTGCGGTCCCGCGATGGCGTCGGCACTGCCACAGGCAGTCGTCATCGGCCCGGTCAAAAGGCAGGGCACCGCCGACGATGGTGCCGGGGCGCGCCTGCTGAAAGACGCGGGCGACGCGGGCGCCCAGCGTTGCGGAAGGTCCGCGCGGCACCGGGACCGGGGCGCCTTGCCCGGTGATATGGCCTTGCGGACCGTGAAAGGCGAACTGCACCGGGTCGTCGCCGGGCCTTGCCAGAACGTCCGTGGCTTCGGAGATGCGAATGTTCATGCGATGTCTCGTTGAATGAGCTTGCGCCTTGCGCGCGACCCCGCAATCGCGAGGTCGGGGCGGCGAATATCCGTCGGCGGCCGAAAGGGTGGCCGCGGCTGCGGGGTTGCAGAAATCTCCTGCCGAAAACGATGTTCATGGGTGGCGAATGCGTCCGCGCTCCGCTGAATGGCGGATGCGAGCGGACGCAGGGGGAGGTCGTGGTGAAATCGCCCCCGCAGGCTGCCCGCCGGGAACCTGTCAGAGGCGAATATTAAAGGCAAGTAAATTCGTCAGGATTGTATTGGCCGGCGAATTTCCGCGCTTCACGATCCGGCAAGGCGGCGGAACTCAACCGGCGGCCAAGGGTTTGCCCCAGCCAGGAACAGGCCGGAGAAGCGATCTTGACCACTTCCAGACCTTTCGATCTTGGGCAGGCGCGGGCCTGCGTCATCGTGAACATGGGCTCGGGTCGCAAGACTGGCGACAGCGTTGCAGCCGAGATCCGCGCCCGGCTTCAGGGGCGCGTGGCCGGGCTGGTCTTTCACCAGCTGGACAAGGGCGCGGACCTGTCCGCGACCGCTCAGAATGCGGTGGCCGAAGGCCATGACCTGATCGTCGCGGTCGGGGGCGACGGCACGCAGGCGGGGGTTGCGGGCGCAGTCGTCGGGACTGGTGCCGTCATGGTGGTCGTGCCCTGCGGCACCTTCAACTATTTCGCGCGCGATCTGGGCCTTGGGCAAACACCCGAGGAGGCGCTGCGGGTTTTCGACGTGCCCACCGTTCGCACTGTCGATGTTGGCGAGATGAATGGGGTGCTGTTTCTCAACAATGTCAGCTTCGGCGCCTATCCCGAGATCCTGAAGCGGCGTGAAAGCATCTATCGCCGTTGGGGTCGGTCCCGCCTAGCGGCTTATTGGTCGGCACTGGTGGCGATGTGGAACCTGCGCCATCCATTGCATCTGACAGTGCGTGCGAATGGCGAAGAGCGGCGCTTTACCACCGCGCTCGCCTTCATTGCGAAAAGCGCCTATCAGCTTGAGGCCTTTGGCCTGGACGGGGCCGAGGATATCCGGCAGGGGCGATTGGCGCTGCTGGTCGCGCGTGCCCGACGGCCGGGGCCGCTGGTCCGCTCGGCCCTGCGGCTCGCCTTTGGCAAATCGGCGCGCTATCAGGATTTCGACCTGATCAGCGCCCCGGAGATGCATCTGCAAACCGTCCCGCAGCATGAATATGTCGCCCATGACGGCGAAAAGATGTGGATGGATTCGCCCTTCCATGTCCGCGTTCTACCGGGCGCGCTGTCGGTGCTGGTGCCCGAGGGCAGCGGAGGGCGCGACGCCGCATGACCCGGCTGCTGCATCTGTCCGACCTGCATTTCGGCCTTGAGCGCAAGGAACTGGTCGACCCGCTTCTGGATCGGGTGAATGGCGCGCGACCCGATCTGGTCGTCGTCACCGGCGATCTGACGCATCGCGGTCGCTCGTCCCAGTTCGCACGGGCCGAGACCTTCCTGCGCCGGATCGAGGCGCCGCTGATCGCTGTCCCCGGCAATCACGACATTCCCCTGTATCGCCTGCCGGACCGGATGATGCAGCCCTATCTGCGCTATCGACGGGCCATCGCGGCGAATCTTGAACCCGTCGGCCATGTCGGGCGGTTGCGGGTGCAGGGGGTGAACAGCGTCGATACGATGGCGTGGCAGCGTGGTGTCCTGACGGCCGCGCAGATGCGCCGCGTGACCGAGGGGATCGATCCCGATTGCATCAACATCGTCGCCATGCATCACCCGATGCAGCAGCGCCCCGAGGTCGACAAGGCGCTGATGCGCGGCGCGCCCCAGGCGCTGGCGCTGTTCGAGTTGCAGGGCATCCAGGTGGTGCTGACCGGGCACCTGCATGTGTGGTCTGCGGGGGCTTTCCTGCCGCCCGAGGGGCGCGGCATCCTGCAGATCCAGGCCGGAACAGCGCTTTGCGCGCGCGAGACGGATCGCCAGAACGAATTCGCGGTTCTTGATTTCGAGGGCCCCGAACTGCGGATCGAGCGCCATGTCGCCCCGATGGACGAGCCCGGCTTTCGTCCGCCCGAGCTTTTGCGCTTTACCCGCGCCGACGGACGCTGGCGCAAAGTGGTCGCGTAAACCCGACAATTTCACTTCGTTTTCTCTGGACCTGCTCCCGCCAAGTCATTAGTCCGGCCCGGAACGCCGCCTTGCGGTTGCCGGAAACCTGGGAGAAATGCCTTGCGCGCCTTGATGCCATCCGTCGTTCTTGCCCTTTTTCTGGGCACTTCCGCCCTTGCCGCCGATCTCAGCATCCCCACCGCACAGGGAGAGGTGACACTGGCCGCCCCACCCGAAAAGGTCGCAGTCTATGATCTTCCGGCACTGGACACGCTGACGGCGCTGGGGGTCGAGGCGGCGGGCGTGCCCGAACGGCTGTATGTCGCAAGGCTCGAGGCGGTGGCCGGCAAGGCCGCGCCGGTCGGGACGCTGTTCGAGCCGAACCTTGAGGCGCTGGCCGGGCTGGCCCCTGATCTTGTCATCGTGGGTGGTCGGTCAGCCGCGCAGAAGGCGGCGGTCGAACAGGTCGCGCCCGTCATCGACATGACCATCGGAGAGGATCTTCTGGGCGATGCCCGCGCCCGCCTTGAGGCTTTCGGGACGCTTTTCGGGCGCGAACAGAAGGCGGCGGAGCTGGAGGCCGAGCTTGACCGTCGCATCGCCGCCGCGACCGATGCGGGCAAGGACAAGGGCCGGGCGCTGATCGTGATGACGAACGGACCGAAGCTGGCGGCTTATGGTCGCAATTCGCGCTTTGGCTGGATCCACGCGGCGACCGGGATGCCCGAGGCCGCCGATCACATCAGCACTGCCAATCACGGAGATGCCATCAGCCATGAATTCATCGCGCAGGCGAACCCGGACTGGCTGTTCGTGATCGACCGCGCCGCTGCCATCGGCGAGGCCGGGCAATCGGCGCAAGCCACGCTGGACAATCCGTTGGTCGCGGGAACCAATGCGTGGAAATCGGGCCATGTCGTCTATCTGGATGCGGCCGACGCCTATATCTCGGCCGGGGGCTACGGCTCGACTGTTTCCCTGCTGGACGCGCTGACCAAGGCGCTGACCGGGCAATGAGGCTTGTGCCAGCCGGCCTTGCGGTCCTGGCGCTGCTTGCCTGCGCCAGCCTGACCGTCGGGGCCGCCAGCGTCAGCATTCTCGACGCCACCCGCGATCCCCGTGCGGCGCTGATCCTTATGGAATCACGGCTGCCACGGACATTGGCCGTGATCCTGACCGGCGCGGCGCTGGCCGTGGCCGGGGTCGTGCTGCAAGCGCTGGTCCGCAACCGCTTCGTCGGCCCCGAGACGACCGGCACCGCCGAAAGTGCTGCGCTGGGCCTGCTGGCCGTATCGGTATGGGCCCCCGCGTCGCCGATCTGGGCCAAGATGGTCGCCGCAAGTCTGGCCGCCATGGCCGGGACGGCCCTGTTCGTGGCCGTGATCCGCCGCATCCCCGTGCGCGAGGTGATGTTGGTGCCCATCGCGGGGCTGGTGCTGTCGGGCGTGATCGGATCGGTCGCGACCTTTGTCGGCTGGCAGACGGACCTGCTGCAATATGTCAACGCCTGGCTGATGGCGGGCGAATTCTCGGGCGTGCTTGCAGGGCGCTATGAGTTGCTCTGGGTCGCTGCCGCCGCGGCAGGGCTGGCCTGGTTCGCGGCTGACCGCTTTGCGATCCTGGGATTGGGCGAGGGCGTTGCGACCGGGCTGGGGCTGTCGCCGGGCGGCGTCATGCGGCTGGGTCTGGCCGTGGTCGCGGTGGTCACGGCGATGGTCGTCACCACGGTCGGGATGATCCCCTTTGTCGGGCTGGTGGTCCCGAACATCGTCGCGCGGGTGATGGGGGACAACCTGCGCGCCTCGATTCCGGCGGTCGCGGTCCTTGGGGCCGTGCTGCTGTTGGCCTGCGATCTGCTGGGGCGGCTGGTTCGCTTTCCCTATGAAATCCCTGTCGGCACCATTCTGGGCGTGGTCGGTGCCATGATCTTCCTGTGGCTGCTTTATCGCAGGCCCGCGCATGGCTAGGCGCACGGTTCTGTTGGCGCTGGCTGCGTGCCTGGCAGCGGTTTCCGCGATCTGGATGCTGCAGGGCCTGCCATCGGGCCCGGCGCGCGGCTTCGTCCTTGGCCTGCGGGCCGAACGGCTGGCCGGTCTGGTGCTGGTCGGCGCCTCGACCGGGATAGCGACGATCCTGTTCCAGACGGTGGCCGCGAACCGGGTGCTGACCCCGCAGATCATGGGTTTCGATGCGCTGTACATGCTGTTGCAGACCTTGCTGGTCGCGGCGCTGGGTATCGCCGGTTTCGCCGCCCTGCCGGTCTGGGCCAAGTTCGCGGGCGAGGTCGGGGTGATGGCGCTGCTGTCCTCGCTGCTGTTCGGGGCGCTGCTGGGGCAGGGGACGCGGGACATTCCGCGGATGATCCTGACCGGGGTGATCCTTGGCGTGATGTTTCGCGCGCTGAACGCGTTTATCGGCCGCGTGCTGGATCCAAACGAGTTCGCCGTGGTCCAGCAGGCCAGTTTCGCCAGTTTCAGCAAGCTGAACGCCGCGCTGCTTCCGGCCGGGCTGGTCCTGACGCTGGTGGGAGGGATGTCCGCCGCGCGAATTGCAGGCAGGCTGGACGTGCTGGCGCTGGGGCGGGACAGCGCAATCTCGCTGGGGCTCAGGCAGGGGCGCTTCGTGCCGATGGTTCTGGCGCTGGTCGCGATCATGACCTCGGTCGCGACGGCACTGGTCGGGCCGATCACGTTCTTCGGGCTGATCGTCGCCGGGCTGACCCACGGGGTGATGCGCAGCGCGCGCCATGCCGACCTGCTGCCCGCCGCCGCGCTGATCGCCGCGATCACGCTGGTGCTGGGCCAGTTGGGGTTCGAGCGGCTGATGGGCCAGGCGGGCTTTCTGTCGGTCGGGATCGAATTCGCGGGCGGGCTGTTCTTTCTTTTCCTGCTCATCAGGGGGCGTATCCGATGATCCGCATTTCGGGACTTGGCCACCGGATCGGTTCGGCCCGGATTCTTGACGACATCTCGGCCGATCTGCCGCGCGGGGCGCTGACCGCGCTGATCGGGCCGAATGGCGCGGGAAAGTCGACGCTGCTGCGGCTGATCGGACGGTTGGAGCCGTTGCAGACCGGGCAGATCGCGCTGGACGGGCGTGACATCCGTCAGACGCCGACCGAGGCGCTGGCCCTGCGCATGGCGGTACTGGGCCAGCAGACCGCCATCGCAAGCCGCCTGCGCCTGCGCGAACTGGTCGCCTTTGGCCGCTGGCCGCATCACCGGGGCCGCCCGCGCCCCGAAGATGCGCGCATCGTCGAGGACGCGCTTGCGGCCTTCGGGCTTCTTGATCTGGGGGGACGCTTTCTTGATGAGGTGTCGGGGGGGCAGGCGCAGCGCGCCTATCTGGCGATGACGGTCGCGCAGGACACCGACTGGCTGCTGCTGGACGAACCGCTGAACAATCTGGACATGGCCCATGCCCGCGCGCTGATGGCCCGGTTGGCCGAGCTGGTCCGAGAGCAGAAGAAAAGCGTCGTGACCGTCATCCACGAGGTGAACTATGCCGCCGCCTGGGCGGATCACGTCGTGGCGATGAAATGCGGGCGCATCGTGGCGCAGGGCGCTCCGCACGAGGTTCTTACCTCGGGCATCCTGACCCAGCTTTACGACACGCCCGTCGAAGTCGGCAGCCATCTGGGGCGCCCGCTGATCCTGCACCACGTCTGACGTCGGGGTGCGGCGCGTTCTCTCAGGCCTTGGGCTCGATGCGAAGGCGCGTGCCCCAGGGGTCCGTGAACTCGGCCGAGCCCAGTCCCGCCAGCGCAGCCTCATCGGCCTGCAGCACCACTTCGGACAGGCCGGTCGTGTCGGGGCTGCGTTGCCCCGCGCCGCGACTGTTCCAGATATTGCCCGCCAAATGGTGGTGATAGCCGCCGGTCGCAAAGAAGCTGGCCCCGGCGCGATGGGCGGTGCGATCCATGCCAAGGCTTCCGGTATAGAAATCCTCGGCCTTTGCGACGTCGCCTACCTGCAGGTGCACATGGCCCACGACGGTGCCGTCGGGCGCCGCGCGCCAGCCATCCTTGCCCGCCTCGGCCAGGGCGCGCAGGTCCAGTCTTCGGGTGTCCATCGTGACCTCGCCGTCCTGCCAGGTCCAGCTGTCGCGGGGGCGGTCGACATAGACCTCGATCCCGTTGCCTTCGGGGTCGCGCAGATAGATCGCCTCGCTGACCAGATGGTCCGAGGCGCCGTCAAGCCCGATGCCGGTTTCGGCGATCCGGCGCAGCCAGCTTCCCAGCGCGGCCCGGTCGGGCAGCAGGAAGGCGGTGTGGAAAAGCCCAGCCTCGGCCGGGCGATGGCGCGCGGTCTTGTCCTGGTGCAGCTTGACCAGCGGCTTGCCGGCGACGCCAAGCACGGCTTGCGTGCCGTCCTGGGAAAGCTGTTCAAGCCCGATCACGCGCTGATAGTAATCCCGGACCTTGGCCAGATCGTTGACGGTCAGCGCCACGTGGCCGATCTGGATGGGGGCGTCACTGGTTGCCATGGTCATCTCCTGTCATCTTGCGTTCAATCTAACCCGCCCGGTGCTGGTTCGAAATGGCGGCAGACGGGGAATACTGTCTTCAAAACGGCGACAATCATGGGGTGATTGCCTTCCAGCGCTGCCTGACGCATGATGCGCGATCCTTTTTGCCATGATCCGATGACATCCAAAGCCAAAGATCCGCGCCGTCCCGCCCGCGCGCCCCGCCCGAATTCCGCCCCTGCTGCCGCCGCTGCGCCCGCAGCCGAGGCTGCGCCCCTTGCGGCGGACCAGTCGCGGATGGAGATATTCCTGGTCGCCACGCCGGGGCTGGAGGAGCCGCTTGCGCAAGAGGCCCGCGCCCTTGGCTTCGACGCGGTGATCCAGCCGGGCGGCGTGACCTTCACCGGAGGTTGGCCGGCTGTCTGGCGCGCGAACCTTGAGGTCCGGGGCGCGACCCGCGTGCTGGTGCGCATCGGCAGCTTCCGCGCCATGCACCCGGCGCAGCTCGACAAGCGCGCGCACCGCTTTCCCTGGGCCGATTTCCTGCGCCCCGACATCCCCGTCCGGGTCGAGGCGGCCAGCCGCAAATCCCGCATCTATCACGCCGGCGCCATCACCCAGCGGATCGAGGCGGCCTTGCGCGACACGCTGGGCGCGACCATCGCCGAGGACGCGCCGGTGACGATCAAGGTGCGGATCGAGGATGACCTTTGCACCATCAGCCTCGACACGTCGGGGGAATCCCTGCATCGCCGCGGCTACAAGCAGGCGGTCGCCAAGGCCCCGATGCGCGAGACGATGGCGGCGATGTTCCTGCGCCAATGCGGCTTTGACGGGTCCGAGCCGGTGCTGGACCCGATGTGCGGTTCGGGCACCTTCGTCATCGAGGCGGCCGAGATCGCGGCCGGATTGAAGCCGGGGCGCGCCCGCGATTTTGCCTTTCAGCATCTGGTCAGCTTCGATCCCGCGGCATGGGACGCGCTGCGCGGCGCGGGTCCGGCGGCCACGCCCGGTTCGGTCCGCTTCCGGGGCAGCGACCGTGATGCCGGCGCGATCCGCATGAGCCGCGACAACGCCGAACGCGCGGGCCTTGTCGACTGGACCGAGTTCCAAAGCACGGCCATCGCCGACCTTCAGCGGCCGGACGGCCCGCCCGGACTGGTCATCATCAACCCGCCCTATGGCGCGCGGATCGGCAACAAGGGTCCGCTGTTCGGCCTGCATGCCGCGATGGGAGAGGTTCTGCGCGCACGGTTCAAGGGCTGGCGCGTCGGCATCGTCACCAGCGATCCGCAGCTTGCCCGCGCCACCGGCCTGCCATTCAAGGATCCGGGGCCTTACGTCGCGCATGGCGGGTTGAAGGTGCGGCTGTTCCAGACCGGCCCGCTTTAGGGCCGGGCCGGGTTACAGCAGGTGGCCGGATTTTTCGGCCTTCACGTCCAGATAGCCGGTATTGTGCCGGTTGCGGGGGGTGATCAGGGGCACGCGCTCGGCCACGGTGATGCCGTGGCCCTGCAGCATCGCGACCTTGCGGGGGTTGTTGGTCATCAGCCGCACGCTGTGAAAGCCCATCTCGCGCAGGATGCCCGCACCGATGCGAAAGTCGCGTTCGTCATCCTCAAATCCCAGCCGGTGGTTCGCCTCGACCGTGTCGAAGCCCTGGTTCTGCAGGGCATAGGCGCGCATCTTGTTCGCAAGTCCGATGCCGCGCCCTTCCTGGTTCAGATACAGCAGGACGCCTTCGCCCCGCTGCCCCATCGCGCCAAGCGCCGCGTGAAGCTGCGGGCCGCAATCGCATTTCAGGCTACCCAGCACGTCACCGGTGAAGCAGGCCGAATGCAGCCGCGCCAGAACCGGCTTGTCGCGCGAGGGGGCGCCGATCTCGACCGCGTAATGTTCGGACTGGCCGTCATCGGGGCGAAAGATGTGCAGCTTGGAGTTTTCAGCAGAAAGCAGCGGCAGCCGCGCGGCGGCGACCGGCGCCATCCCGGCCTCGGCCGCCAAGGCCTCGATGGTTGGGCCGGGTTGCAGGCGGGTCAGCCCCTCGGGCACCTCGGGCACGGGAACCACCAGCGCGGCTGGCAGAAGCTGGGCGGACTTGATCAGGGCGATGGCGGCGCGGTCGGGCGCGGCATCGCCGCCGCGCAGGCTTTTCAGCGGCCCCTTCATCGGGGTCATCAGGTCGCCTGCCGGATCGGCCAGCGCGCGCAGCCAGTGCAGGTCGGCATCGCCCGGCAGCTCGATCCGCGCCAGGTCGCCGTCATAGACCCGCGCCTTCAGCGTCTCGGCGCGCCACCGAGTCACCGCCAGATGTGCCGGTCCCAAAGTCCGCATCAGGGCCAGCCGCTCGGGGCCCAAAGTCTCGACCGCCGCGACCAGATACCCGCCGATCGCCACGGGCAATCCGATGCGCAGGTCGGCGCGCGCGCGGGACACGCTTTCGGTCAGGGTCGGGATCAGGCTCATTGCAGGGGTCCGCGATTGAAACAAACTGAAACATAGGGACGATTTCCGACAACTCCATGTGAGAATTGCTGCACTGCGCTTTACGCGCGCCCCGTGTCCGCTCAGGTTTCCGTGAAAATGTCTATGGAGGCAAGCATGGCCGGACTGAAAAAGATCCTGTTGATCGACGATGAAGAGGACCTGCGCGAGGCCCTGGCCGAGCAGCTGGTCGCCACCGAGGATTTCGAGGTGTTCGAGGCCGGAACCGGCCACGAGGCGGTCGAGCGCACCCGCGCCGCGATCTTCGACCTGGTGGTGCTTGACGTGGGCCTGCCCGACACGGATGGACGCGAGCTGTGCAAGCGGCTGCGCAAGCAGGGCGTGAAATGCCCGATCGTCATGCTGACCGGGCACGACACCGACGCGGACACCATCCTTGGGCTCGACAGCGGCGCGAATGACTATATCACCAAGCCCTTCAAGTTCCCCGTCCTGCTGGCCCGCCTGCGCGCGCAGCTGCGCACGCATGAGCAGTCCGAGGACGCGATCTTCCAGCTTGGCCCGTATACGTTCAAGCCGGCGATGAAGATGCTGATCGACCAGAAGGACCGCAAGATCCGCCTGACCGAAAAGGAAACCAACATCCTGAAGTTCCTGTATCGCGCGCAGGATGGCGTCGTACCGCGCGACGTGCTGCTGCACGAGGTCTGGGGCTATAACGCGGGCGTGACCACCCACACGCTGGAAACCCACATCTATCGCCTGCGCCAGAAGATCGAACCCGATCCCACCAGCGCACGCCTGCTGGTGACGGAATCCGGCGGCTATCGCCTGGTCGCCTGACCGGGACCTGGGGCGAACCGGGGGATACCCCTTCGGTTCGCCCCTCTCTGTCGCGGCGACGCGGCAAGGTGGACAAGCCGGTGTCCGGGTCCTAGGGTCCGCGGCGACAAGAAAGGCTTTCCATGTTCACACTCGCCACCTGGAACATCAATTCCGTCCGCCTGCGCGAGCCGCTGGTGACACGCTTTCTGGCCGAGGAATCGCCCGATATCCTGTGCCTGCAAGAAATCAAGACTCCGCTGGACAAGTTCCCGGTCGAGGGCTTTGCCGCGCTTGGCTATCGCCATCTCGTGGCGCGCGGGCAAAAGGGCTATAACGGCGTCGCGATCCTGTCCAAGCTGCCGCTTGAGGATGCGGGCGACCGCGACTATGCTGGCCTTGGCCATGCCCGCCACGTCGCCGCGCGGCTGGAAAACGGCGTCACCATCCACAATTTCTATGTCCCCGCCGGCGGCGACATCCCGGACCGCGAACAGAACGTCAAATTCGGCCAGAAGCTGGATTTCCTGACCGAGATGCGCGACGCCTTCCATGCGGACAACCCGCAGAAGTCGATCATGGTGGGGGATCTGAACATCGCCCCGCGCGAGGATGACGTCTGGTCCCACAAGCAGCTTCTGAAGATCGTCAGCCACACCCCGATAGAGGTCGAGCATCTGGGCGCCGCGCAGGACGCGGGGAACTGGGTCGACATCACCCGCCAGGACATTCCGCAGGGCCTGCTTTATTCGTGGTGGAGCTATCGCGCCAAGGATTGGGACGCCGCGGACAAGGGCCGCAGGCTGGATCACGTCTGGGCCACGCCCGACATCTCGAACGCGGGCCATGCCAGCCGTGTGCTGCGCCCGGCGCGCGGCTGGGAACAGCCCAGCGACCACGTGCCGGTCCTCGCCAGCTTCGATCTGTAATCCGCCCTTTCGCTGCGGACGACGAACCACCATATTGCGCCTGACGCAAAACACCCGACACGACTGGGGAAGACCATGGCCATGCTTTTCGACGGCGCCGCAGCACCCGCGCCACAGACCGCCGACTTCATCTTTGACGCGACCGAGGCCAATTTCATGGCCGAGGTGGTCGAGAAATCCATGCAGGTGCCCGTCATCGTGGATTTCTGGGCGCCGTGGTGCGGTCCCTGCAAGACCCTTGGCCCGCAACTGGAAGCCGAAGTCGCGCGCCACAAGGGCCGCGTGCTGATGGCCAAGGTCAATGTGGACGAAAACCAGATGATCGCCGCGCAGCTGCGCGTACAGTCGATTCCGACCGTCTATGCCTTCTTCCAGGGCCAGCCGGTCGACGGTTTCCAGGGCGCGGTTCCGCAAAGCCAGATCAAGCAATTCGTCGACAAGCTTGCCGCGATGGGCGGCGATGATGGCGGCCTGGCCGACGCGCTTGAGGCGGCCGAGGCGATGATCACCGAAGGTGCGCCCGAGGATGCCGCCGAAACCTTTGCCGCGATCCTCGAGGAAGAGCCCGAGAACGCGACTGCATGGGGCGGGCTCGTCCGCGCGCTTCTTGCCGCGAAAGAGCTTGATCGCGCCCAGGCGGAATTGGACCGTGTGCCCGCCGCCGTCGCAAGCGCGGCCCCGGTCGAGGCCGCGCGCGCCCAGCTTCAGCTTGCCCGGCAGGCCGCTTCGGCCGGTCCGCTCGACGAATTGCGCCAGAAGGTCGAGGGGGATCCCGCCGACCCGCAGGCCCGTTTCGACTATGCCACCGCGCTTCATGCCGGCGGCCAGGTCGAGGAAGCCGTCGATCAGCTTCTGGAAAGCTTCCGCCGCGACCGCGAATGGAACGACGGCGCGGCCAAGGCCCAGCTGATTACCATCTTCGACGCGATGAAGCCCACCGATCCCGTCGCGCTGAAGGGCCGCAGGCGCCTGTCCTCGCTGATCTTCTCGTAACATGCCGCGTCGGCCCGAACTGCCCGGCGACATCGCTCTGTTCCCGCTGAGTGGGGCGGTGTTGTTGCCGCGGACGCGTCTGCCCCTGCAGATCTTCGAGCCGCGCTATCTGCAAATGGTCGAGGACGTGCTGAAGACCCGCGACCGTTTGATCGGGATGATCCAGCCCGTCGAATCCGGCCCGGATCGACTGGCGCAGATCGGCTGCGCCGGTCGCATCGTCGCCTTTTCCGAGGTCGGGGACGGTCGGCTGATGATTTCGCTGCGCGCGCAGTCCCGGTTCCGCCTGCGCGCGCTGGAGCCGCGCGCCACACCTTATCTGCACGCCCATGTCGATTGGAGCGGGTTCGAGGCCGACCTGGCGACCCGTCCCGAATGCGCGGGCCAGTTTGACCGCGACGCGCTGATCGCACGGCTGATCCGCTATGCCCGGCGGCATGGCCTCGCCTCGGATTGGAGCGCGGCCGAGACATCGGACGAGGAAACGCTGGTCAACTCGCTGTCCATGCTGCTGCCGTTTCCGCCGGGCGACAAGCAGGCCCTTCTGGAAAGCCCGACCCTTGCGGACCGGCGCGAATTGCTGGACGGGCTTCTGGAATATGCCCTTCGGGGCGGAGATGACGAGGAGATTGTCCAATGACCGACGCAAGCACCCCGGATACCACGGAACGTGGCTTTGACCGCCACATGCTTGAGGCGCTGGTCTGCCCCGTGACCCATGCCACGCTGCGTTATGACGCGCAGGCGCAGGAACTGATCTCGGACGCGGCCGGGTTGGCCTTCCCGATCCATGACGGGATTCCGATCATGCTGATCGACAGCGCCCGCCAGATCAAGGCTGATTAAGGGCAGGGCTCCCGCCCGTCAGTCGCGGGCGGGTTCCGTTTCCGGGACAAAGCGCAGAACGCCCAGCAGCCCTGATCCGCGCCGCCCGTCGCTGGGGTGATTCACCCCGTCCATCACCGGTACCTCGGCAAAGTCGAAGGGGCTGACCCCGGCAAGGCAGGCGACATTGATCCCGTATTCCGACGGGTTCGAACGCCGCTGGTGATGGGTATAGATCCCGCAGGTCCGGCAGAAGTAGTGCTTCGCCGTGCCGGTGTTGAACTGGTAAAGGGTCAGGTTCTCTTCGCCCTGCAGGAACTCGATATCGCCCAGCAGGGCCGAGACCGCGACCGCACCCCGCATCCGGCAATAGGAACAGGAACAGCGTCGCGCGGTCTCGAAGCCGCGGCTCAGCCGGACGCGGAACCGCACCGCTCCGCAATGGCAGGCTGCGTCATGGGTCTGTGGATGCTCGTTCATCGCCTTGCTCCGTTCGGGTCCGGCTTGATGCATATCCGGCCCGCCTCCCGGGCCGGATGGCGCTTCGACCGGGGCCCTACAGCCCCGCGCCCTCATCGGCACCCAGCATGATGTTCAGGTTCTGCACCGCAGCCCCGGACGCGCCCTTGCCAAGGTTGTCGAGAACCGCAACCAGCACCGCGCACCCGTTCCCGGCATCGCCGTGGACCGAGATTTCCAGCCGGTTCGTGTCGTTCAGTGCGGTCGGCACGACCCGCGCGGGGGCATCCGTGACTGCGATGAAACGGCTGCCCTCGTAATGGCTGGCAAGCGCATCGCGCAGGTTCGGAAGGTTGCGCGTGCCGTTCAGATGCAGCGGGATCTGAACCGCCATGCCTTGTGCGAAATTCCCGACCGAAGGGGCAAAGACGGGCTGTGCCGACAGGCCGGAATATTTCATGATTTCCGGCACGTGCTTGTGCTTTTGCGCCAACGCATAGACGAAGGCCGCGGGCGCTTCGCCGCGTTCGTATTCGCCGATCAGCTCCTTGCCGCCGCCGGTATAGCCCGAGACGGCATTGATCGACAAAGCCTCGTCCGGGGCAACCAGCCCGGCCTTGACCAAGGGTGCCAGCAGCGAGATCGCGCCGGTCGAATAGCAGCCGGGATTGCTGACCAGTTTCGCGCCGGCAATCGCGTCGCGCGCGCCGGGGGCGAGCTCCGCAAAGCCGAACACCCATGCCGGATCGACGCGATGCGCGGTCGAGGCATCGATGAAGCGCACCGGCAGGCCCTCGGCCAGCGCCACGGCCTCTTTTGCGGCGGCGTCGGGCAGGCACAGGATCGCGACATCGGCAGCGGCAAAAGCCTCGCGGCGCGCATCGGCATCCTTTCGGCGGGCGGGATCGATCTGGATCAGTTCGATGTCCTTGCGCCCGATCAACCGGTCGCGGATCTGCAAACCGGTGGTGCCGGCCTCGCCGTCGATGAAAACCTTCTGCGCCATCATGGCCTCCTGTATCGCGGAGGCGTTGTAGCGCAGCGCGAAGATTCAGGCAAACCTGGATCGCGCATCAGATCTGGCAAAGATCCGAGCGCGTCAGGAACCGCTTCTCGCGTCCATTGTC
Organism: Paracoccus broussonetiae; assembly: GCF_031854425.1. Lineage (NCBI taxonomy): Bacteria > Pseudomonadati > Pseudomonadota > Alphaproteobacteria > Rhodobacterales > Paracoccaceae > Paracoccus > Paracoccus broussonetiae. The sequence continues at coordinate 106,426 of NZ_JAVRQI010000011.1, forward strand.
CAGGCTGAACATGCCGCCGCGCCCCGGCACCACGTCGATGGTCAGGCGCGTGTGCTTCCATGCCTCATACTGGCTGGCCGAGATGTAGAAGGGCATGCCCCCGATCTCTCCCAGCCTGACGTCGCGCTCTCCGATCCGGAATTCGGCCTGCGGATAGCACATGGGAGACGAGCCGTCGCAGCATCCGCCCGACTGGTGAAACAGAACCGGGCCGTGATCGGCGACGATCTGGGCCAGCAGCTCCAGCGCGGCGGGGGTGGCGGTGACGCGATCCTGCTCCATCGCTCAGGCCGTCAGGTCAAGGACGATGCGGCCCTCGATCTGCCCCTTTTCCATGCGGGAGAAGATGTCGTTGATCTCCTCGATCCGGCCCTTGTGGACAGTGGCGCGGACCTTGCCTTCGGCCGCGAAATCCAGCGATTCCTGCAGGTCGAGCCGCGTTCCGACGATCGAGCCACGGACCGTGATCCCGTTCAGCACCATGCCGAAGATATCCAGCGGGAAATCCCCCGGCGGCAATCCGTTCAGCGACACCGTGCCGCCGCGCGCGGTCATGCCGATGGCCTGTTCGAACGCCTTGGGGCTGACCGCCGTGACCAGCACGCCCTGCGCACCGCCGTCGGTCTGGCGGCGGATCGCGGCGGCTGGGTCGGGTTCGGTCAGGGCGTTCACCGTCACCGTCGCGCCCAGCTTGCGGGCAAAGGCCAGCTTCTCGTCATCGATATCGACGGCCGCCACGTTCAGGCCCATTGCGCGGGCATATTGCACGGCCATGTGGCCCAGCCCGCCTACGCCCGAGATCACCACCCAGTCGCCGGGCTTGGTATCCGTGACCTTCAGCCCCTTGTAGACGGTGACGCCCGCGCACAGCACCGGTGCAATCTCAAGAAAATCGATGTTCTTCGGCAGGTGGCCTACATAGTTCGGATCGGCCACGACATATTCGGCAAAGCCGCCATTGACCGAATAGCCGGTATTCTGCTGCGCCTCGCACAGGGTTTCCCAGCCGCCAAGACAATGTCGGCAATGTCCGCAGGCGGTGTAAAGCCAGGGCACGCCGACGCGGTCGCCCTCTTTCACATGGGTGACGCCCGCACCCACGGCCGAGACGAAACCGACGCCTTCGTGCCCCGGAATGAAGGGCGGGTTCGGCTTGACCGGCCAGTCGCCATGCGCGGCATGAAGATCGGTGTGGCAGACGCCCGACGCCTGGATCGCCACCTGGATCATGCCCGGACCCGGCACGGGCACCGGGACTTCGTCGATTGTCAGGGGTTTGCCGAATTCCCGCACCACGGCGGCCTTCATGGTCTTTGCCATTACCACAAGCTCCTTGCTGGAAAATATCGGGACCCGGCGAAATGCCGGGGCGGGCAGAACCCGCCCCGATGCCGTGGCTGGTTCAGAAGAAGCCTAGCTTCTTCGGCGAATAGCTGACCAGCATGTTCTTGGTCTGCTGGTAATGGTCCAGCATCATCTTGTGCGTTTCACGACCAATCCCGGACTGCTTGTAGCCGCCAAAGGCAGCATGTGCGGGATAGGCGTGATAGCAGTTGGTCCAGACCCGACCTGCCTTGATGCCCCGGCCCATGCGGAAGCAGGTGTTCGCGTCGCGCGACCAGACGCCTGCGCCAAGACCGTAAAGCGTGTCATTGGCGATCGACAGCGCCTCGTCCTCGTCCTTGAAGGTGGTGACAGAGACGACCGGCCCGAAGATCTCTTCCTGGAAGATCCGCATCTTGTTGGTGCCGCGGAAGATCGTCGGCTCGATATAGAAGCCGCTGGACAGCTCGCCTCCAAGGTCGGCGGCCTTGCCGCCCGTCAGGACCTCGGCACCTTCCTTCTTGCCGATGTCCAGATAGGACAGGATCTTTTCCTTCTGCTCGGATGAAGCCTGGGCGCCGATCATTGTCGCCAGGTCGCGCGGGTCTCCCTGCTTGATCGCCTTGGTGCGCGCCACCGCGCGTTCCATGAACCGGTCATAGATCGATTCCTGGATCAGCACGCGCGACGGGCAGGTGCAGACCTCGCCCTGGTTCAGCGCGAACATGGCGAAGCCTTCCAGCGCCTTGTCGAAGAAGTCGTCGTCTTCGCGGGCGACATCCTCGAAGAAGACGTTCGGGGATTTTCCGCCCAGTTCCAGCGTCACCGGGATCAGGTTCTCGGCGGCGTATTGCATGATGAGACGGCCGGTGGTGGTTTCCCCGGTGAATGCGATCTTGGCGATGCGAGGGTTCGACGCCAATGGCTTGCCGGCTTCAAGGCCGAAACCATTGACGATGTTCAGCACGCCCGGAGGCAGGAGATCGCCGATCAGGCTGATCCAGACCATGATCGAGGCCGGGGTTTGTTCGGCCGGTTTGAGGACGACGCAGTTCCCCGCCGCAAGAGCGGGGGCAAGCTTCCAGCACGCCATCAGCAGCGGGAAGTTCCACGGGATGATCTGGCCCACCACGCCCAGCGGCTCGTGGAAGTGATAGGCGACGGTGGTCGAGTCGATTTCCGAGATCGTGCCTTCCTGCGCGCGCAGGACACCGGCGAAATAGCGGAAATGGTCGATGGCCAGCGGCACGTCCGCAGCCATCGTCTCGCGGATGGGCTTGCCGTTGTCCCAGGTCTCGGCGGTGGCGAGCAGTTCAAGATTCGCCTCCATCCGGTCGGCGATCTTCAGCAGGATGTTCGAGCGTTCGGCTGCAGAGGTGTGACCCCACTTGTCCTTGATGGCATGGGCGGCGTCCAGCGCGGCCTCGATGTCGTCGGCGTTCGAGCGCGCGATCTCTCCGATCTCGGCCCCGGTGATCGGGGTGGTGTTGACGAAGTATTTGCCGGATTTCGGCGCAACCCAGTCGCCGCCGATGAAGTTGTCGTAACGCTTCGCGAAGGGCATCGTGTTCACGCCCTTGAAGTCATGCGTCTGGTCGTTCGGCATGTGTGATCCTCCTGTCAGTCCGGCTCCTCCTGCCGGTTCTGCGGGAAGCCTGTGACGGGCCGGGCCACAAATCAACGCGGGGTTCACGCCGCAGCGCGGAATGTGTTTCAGACCTGAGACAGTCGGCCCGGATTTTGCGAAATGCCCAACCGCGACATGCGCCGATACAGCGTCGCGCGGCCCACACCCAGTGCGCGCGCGGCCGCCGAGACATTGCCTTCGGCCCGGGCAAGGGCGCGAATCACCGCGGCGCGTTCGGCCTTTTCGAAGCCCGTCACCTCGTCCTCGCGACCGAACAGGTCCGAGGCGGGACGGGGGCGAAGCTGGCCTTCCTTCTCAATCCCGAAGGCACGGCGAGCAGCGCGGTTCGCGCCGATGGCAAGGTCGTCCTTGTCCACCGCGATCAGCAGCATCGCGTCCTCGCTGCCCGTCACCTCGGCGGTGACGATCCGCGCGCCGGGGAACGAAGCGCGGAAGAACGCCGCCTCGATCTGGCGGGCGCTCTGGGCGACCTGGGCAGCGATCAGCGCGTTCCAGCGTTCGGTATGGTCCAGCCGTGCCGTGCTGACATCCAGCGCGGCGATCAGCCGTCCATCCGGGCCCCAGATCGGTGCGTCCATGCAGGACAGGCCGGTATTGCGGGCATAGAAATGTTCGTCGCGGTGGATCGTGACCTGCCGCCCCTCGGCCAGGCAGGTGCCGATGCCGTTCGTGCCCTCGGCCGCTTCGGACCAGTCGGCACCGGACCACAGGCCCCAGCCGCGGAAAGTCGCGGCATCGGCCTCGGTCATGCGCTGTTCCAGCACGATCCCGGTGGCATCGGTCAGAAGAACGCTGCAACCGGTCGGGCAGACCAGCTGGAACAGGTGGTCAAGCTGGGGCCGGGCGACATTGATGAACCCGTCCAGCGCCTCGCGCTTTTCGACCAGCTCTCGCATTGAAAGCTGGCGCACCCGCGGCGCGCCTGCCGGGTCCAGCCCATGCTTGACCATCGAGCGGCGCCAGCTTGCCGCCAGCCGCGTCACGGCCGCCGGCGATTGCGAGGCCTGCGCCACGCGATCCTCGTGTCGGTGTTCGGGCAAGGCGTCCTCCCTTCCTTACTCGATCCCGCGATTATCGGCGGGGATTGGCAGTCCGGCAAGTCATGGTTTCGTCATGGGTGGACGGCGACCGTTCCTCCGTCGCTCCATGCCCGGAATTCGGGGCGGTACATGTCCTCGATGCTGGCCGAGGGGTGGCGGAAACTGCCCGTCGTCACCGCGCGCACGATATAGGCCAGCCGGAACGGTTCGGCCGAGGTCCAGGTCAGCGCCGCAGCGAAGCGGTCGGCGCGGAACTCGGTCATTTCGGCGTCGGTCTGTCCGTCAAGCCAGTCCAGTGCCGAGATGTCGCCCGCGCGCAGCAGGTTCGGGTTGTCGATCTCCCATCCGGCGGGCAGGGGGTCGCTGACGATCAGACGGCCCCCGCCCTCGGCCTCGGGCTTGACCTCGATCCGGACCACGATCCGCGTGCCCTGCGCCACATTGGCGGGATCCAGCGGCTCACCCTCGATGCTGAAATAGCTGCGGGTGATGCGATAACCGCGCCCGCCCGCCTTCGAGGGTGTCGCGGGTTTGCCCGTCGCGGTCAGTGTCACCTCCAGCGGGGTGTCGCCGGGATTGGCGATGCTGGCCGTGGCATCGGGCAGGGCGGCAACCGGCTGGGTCAGCGCCACGCCGTTCAGCGTCGCGGGCGGCACGGTATGGGACAACGCCTGCGCGGCCATCACCGTCCAGACCGATTCCTGGGTCGAAAGGGTGCTGCCCTTTTCCTCGGCCCGGTCGATTTGTTCGGCGATCTGTGCGGTCAGCGCGGTCTGATCGATGGCGTCGGAGCGGGCATCAGCCGCCAGCGCCAGCAGGCCCGCCGCATCTCGCAGCTTGGTGCCGTAATCCGCCCTGAAGGCATAGGGTTCGGGCGCGCCGAGGTTCAGCAGGTTGCGGGCTTGCGCGAACATCCGGTCGGCGCGCTGCTGGTCGCCATACGAAGCCAGCGCCGCACCCAGATTGCCCGCCGCCATCGGGGTCGAGAAGGCGCTGGCGGCCGTATCCGCGTAATAGCGCAGGTCCCCGACCGTCGCCGCCCGTTCCCGCGCCAGCACCGCCAGCGCATAGGCCAGCGCGGCGTTGTCCTCGGGCGTGGCGGCGGTCGGGTCGGTCGCGTAATTGGCGCGGTTGCGCAGGTTGTCCAACGCCATGCCGAAGGCCTTGTCCGGCACCTGATAGCCGGTCGAACGCGCCCGCGACAGGAAGTCGGTCACATAGGCTTCCAGCCACAGGTCGCCCGAATCCGCGCGCCACAGTCCGAAACCACCGTTGGCCCCCTGCCGCGTCAGGATCTGGGTCAGGGCCTTCTGCACGGTCTCGCCGGTATCGGCCCCTGCGCCCACGCCCTCAAGCACGGAAAGCTGTGGCAGATACAGCAGCGGCATCGCGCCCGAGGTCAGCTGTTCGGTGCAGCCATAGGGATAGCGGGCCAGCCGCGCCAGCGCGCCCGCCACATCAAGCCGCGCATAGGGGCCGACCGCGGCGGTCAGCATCATGCCGGGCATCAGCCCTTCGGTCAGCCCGGCGGGCAGGGTCGCGCTTTCGCCGGGGGTCAGCGTCAGGCGGTCGCGATGCTGGATGTCGGGATCATTCAGCGAAACCGGGATCACGATGTCCTTGGTCAGCGCGGTGCCATCCGGCGTGGTCAGGGTCAGGCGCAGATCGGCGCGCCCCTCGGCATCACCTGCCGAGACGGGCATCGTCACCAGCGCCTCGGCCTTTTCGGCCAAGGTCACGCTGTCCGACGACAGGCTGGTCGTCAGAGGCGCGTCTCCGCCGGTCTGCTGGACGGCAAGGCGCATCTCTCCGGCCGAGCCAGAGGCATGGGTCAGCCGCAGCCCGACCTGCGCCTGGTCGCCCGGCGCAAGGAAGGCGGGCGCGGTCACGGTCAGCACCACAGGGTCGCGGACCAGGACCGAGGCATCGGCCTGGCCGACGCCCTTGTCGGTCCAGACGACGGCCATGACGCGGACCTCTCCGTTGAAGTCGCCGACCGGGACGTCAAGCTTTGCGGTTCCGTCCGCGCCCAGCGTCACCGGCCCCGAGAACCAGCTCATCAGCTTTTCGGTGGGCGGCGGGGCCTCGCTGTTCGAGGACATGGCGTCGCCGCCTTCGCGCAGGGCGCCGTCCGGGGCGCCGCTCGACACGATCAGACGACCATAGATGTCGCGCAGCCCGACACCCAGCCGGCGTTGTCCGAAATAATGCCCGGACGGGTCCGGCGCGGTATAACCGGTCAGGTTCAGGATGCCCTGGTCGACGGCAGCGACGGTGGCATGGACAGTCGCGCCCGGCGCCCCCTCGACCCGCAGCGTGACCGGGATCGTTCCGCGCGGCCGGGTTTCCTTTGGCGCCTCAAGGCTCGCCGCCAGTCGCCGCTCGCCCGGATCGACGGCGGCATGGGCCAGACCCAGCGCGCGGACGGGCGTGCGGTTTCCGGCTGCCGCGTCGCCCAGCGGCCGGATCGCGCTGACCGTGACATAGGCTCCGGCGCCCCAGTCATCCGTGACCGGAAGCTGGATCTCGTTCTCGCCCTCTTTCAGCGCGATGCCCTGCATCGAGACAAGACGGTTCGACAGGACCGAGACCAGCCCCAGCCCGTCCGCCAGCGCCTTGACCTTGACCCGCGCGGTATCGCCGCTGCGATAGGCGGCCTTGTCCAGCGTGACCTGCAGGCGGTCGGGGGTGGGGCTTCCGGCCTCGGCCGTCGCGCCCCATCCGGCGTAGAATTGGGTGGTGCTGGCCCCGCCCTGTCCCGAGGCCTGTTCGACCACAAGTTCATACTGACCCCAGTCGACGGGGACGGCGATCTCGGCCGGGTCCTGGCCCGGTTCGGCCACACCCTCGGTCACGCGGGCGCGGGTGGTGATCGGCTCCCAGTTCCATTGGCCTTCCAGTGAATACCATTGGTATTCGGTGTCGATCCGGTTCAGCACCCAGCGCAGCGGCGCGCTGGCGGGCTTCATGTCCGGGCCGACGGCCAGCAGCGAAAAGCGCGCCTCGCCGCCTTCGGACACGGTGTCGCCTTCGAACAGCGGCTTGATCCCGATCACGGGCGCGCCGGGCATCACGACGAGGGTTTCGCTGCGCTCGACGGGGCGTCCCGCGCCTTCGCGGATGTTCACCACAAGCTCGGCCTTGACCGGCTGCGGGCCAAGTTCGGCAGCGGGGGGCAGGTTCACCTCGGTCCGGTAATTCCCCGCGGCATCGGTCGTGCCCGCGGGCAGGCTTTGGACCACCGGCTGTGGCGCGTCGTCGGCAGAGCCGAAGACATAGCCTTCGAACCCGTCGAGATCCCGCGCCGCCGACAGACGAAGCTGACCTTCCACCGGCAGGTTGGCGGCGGGTGCGCCGAAAAGCCAATGCGCGGCCAGCGTCAGGTCCAGCACGTCACCGGCCTTGGCCGGGCCATCGGGCAGGGCGGGGGTGAAGTCGATGCGCTCGGGCAGGAAATCCTCGACCAGCAGACGTGCGGTCGACAGCGCGGGGCCGTCGGCCTGACTGCGCAGCTCAAGCCGCCATGTTCCACGTGGCGCATTTCCGGGGATGGTCCAGCTGACGGTGCTGCCGCCATCTCCGGCCTCGGCCGGCGTGACCCGGGTCTGTTCGACCCCGTCGGGACGCAGGATCACGGCAGTCAGGGGCAGGCCCTGCAGGGCACGGGATTGCGCGTCGCGGGCAAGGATCGTGGCATTCACCGTCTCGCCCACGCGATAGGCCCCGCGGTCGGTCGCGACGAACAGGTCGATCGGGGGCGCGGGGGGCTGGCCTTCGACGCCACGGTCGGACAGATCGAATTCGGGATCGCTGAGGGACAGGAACGCCATGTCGCGGGGCGTGCGATCGCTGCCGTCACCCTGCCACTCGGTCACGGTAACAAGGGCCGGGGCCGCACCTTCGGTCCCAAGGCTCAGCCCCGGCGCGAAATGCGCGACACCTTGCGCATCCGTCGCGGTCCGGGCCAGCACCTCGTTCGACTGGCTGACCAGGGCGACCTCGGCCCCGGCCTTTGGCGTGGCGTCGCGCAGGCTGCGCACGGCGACGGTCAGCCCATCCGTTCCCGAAAAGGTCGAGATCCCGAAATCCGAGATCACGAACCACTGCGTCGCCAGCCCGGTATCCGAGGCTTCCTGCCCGGTCACGCTGGCCTCGACGATGTAGATGCCCGGCTCAAGCGGGCCGGCAGCCGAAGGAATGGCCAGGCTGGTCGTCAGCTCCCGGTTCAGGACATCCTGCCCGACGGGTTTCGCCGGCTCGGCCGAGCCGCGCCAGATCTCGCGCGCCATCTGCCCCGAGAAGTATTCCGTCTGCCAACTGTCCAGCGGCGAGGCAAACATGTCCTCGGACATGGCGCGGATCAGGTTGCGGTCGGAAATGCGCAGCAGGCGCAGGTCGATCCGGTCGGCATTGACGGTGACCATCGACAGGCGCTGGTCGCCCGAGGCGGGCAGGACATAGGCGCGCCCGGGGAAACGCACTTCGGGCGAGCGGTCGCGGACATAGCCGCGCAGGGTCACGTCCCGCGTCAGCTTTTCGCCGTCCGCCGAGGGCAGGCCCGCGCGCAGTGTCAGCTCGACCTCCTGCCCGTGGGTCAGACCCGCGACGCAAAGGCGCGAGCCCTGGGCCTCGACCGTCAGGTCTCCGGCGGGCAGGCGAAGGAAGGGGCCGTAATCGGTGCCCTTGGCCAGTTCGCGCGACAGCTCGGCGCAAAAGCGGGGCATCCGGCCTTCGGATTCGACCTGCGTGTCGGTCACGCGCAGGCCGTTCCGGGCCTCGGACTGTTCAAGGGCGGTGGCGATCGAGGCGTCGCCGGGTGAAAGGCGCGCGGCAAGGCGCAATGCGCTCAGGGCATCCGGGCCGCGATCCAGCCGTTCGAACGCCATGGCAAGCCATGACAGTGCCTGTGCGGCCACCGGATCGGGATCGGCGCGCAGATAACCGTTGGCCGCCATCGACGCGATCGCGGTCGAGGCGTCGCGGTCATCGGAATCGCTGCTGTAAAGGGTCAGCCGGGCCAGGTTCGTCCAGTCTTCGGCCCCGTCGGAAAGCGCCACCACCTGCGCCATCAGCTGTGCCGCGGCACCCATGTCGCCCGCGCTTTCCGAGGCGGCGGCCTCCTCGCGCGGGTCGCCCGCGCCCTGCGGCGGGTTCATGGCCGGGAACAGCCGCGCCTGCGTCTGGGCGGCCTTGATGTCATCGGCATTGATGAAGGGGGCGGCACCGGCGCGGGACGCCGCGACAGCCTGGGTTTCCGCGACGATCGGAATCACGCGGCCCGACAGCGCACCGGCAAAGGGCGCGGGGGCGCCGTGGCCCTCGCCCTTGGGAAAGCAGGACCGGGCCTTCTGGTTATAGGTGACGGCGCGGCAGGCCTCGTCCCCAAGACAGGCCTGGATGCAGGATTGCAGGGTAGTGTCGAAGATCCGGCCGATATCGCCGCCGGGCAGGTCGGTGTCGGGGGACAGCTGAAGCCGCTCGGCGGGCAGCACGGCCTCCTGCGCAAGTCCGGGCAGGGCGGTAAGGGCCGCCAGCGCTAGCCCGGTCGAGATTGCGCGACGCAAGACAGATGATGGCATGATGTCCCTCCGATCCATGCCCCAAGGTGGCATTCACGGAAAGGAGAGGCAATCAGCCTATTCCCATTCCAGTTGGGAAAAGCTTGTCGCGGCATTGCGCGCAGTGGTGGCGTTGAAATCGGCCCAGCCCTCGGAATAGGGCTTCATCATGCTGACGATGGCCGGGATCGCCCGCGACAGCGCCATGCCGCCCGTAACGGCCTTGCGCGTCGCATCCCGCAGCGCGTGCAGATACTGGCGTTCGGGGGCTACAGCTTCGTCCCAGGTCGCGGCGACGGGGCCGTGGCCCGGCACGATCAGGCTGGGCGCGGGGTCGGGTCCGGTCCCATCGACCCAGTCGATCCAGTTGGACAGCGAGCCGTCCAGCGACGGGGTCAGCCCACGAAAGATCAAGTCCCCGGTGAACAACGTCTCTGATTCGCTGTCGAAGACGGTCAGATCGTTGTCGGTATGCGCGGATTTCACCGGCTCCAGCCGCAATTCGGTCGAACCGAGCGAAATCGTCATCGGCGCATCCACCTTTTGATCGACCGGCGCAATCCGCGATCCCATGAACGCAGCCTGTCCGATCTGATCGGGGATCGACATCATCCAGGCATCGGTCCGGCGCGCGACGGCGTCTGACAGGCGGGCATCCGCGACAATGCTGGCGCCAGCCTCGGCAAAGACTTCGGCCCCCAGGATATGGTCGGGATGCATGTGGGTCAGGATCAGATGACTGACCGGCTTGTCGGTCACGCTGCGGATGGCGGCATAAAGCGCCTCGCCCTCGGCCCGGGTGCCGCCTGCATCGATGACCGCGACGGTGTCGCCGACCACGAAGGCCAGGTTCGCGATGCGCCCACGATTCCCCGGCGAGATCTGCTCCATCGCGCCCTGGTAGAAGAAAACGCCATCCGCGACTTCCTGCATGTTCAGGGCAGGCAGGCCGGCGGTCTCGACACAGCGCGCGGCACCGCCGCGCAGGTCGGGATGGCGGGCCAGCCAGTCACGAGCGATGGGTTCGGCCTTGCGGTGGCATTCTTCGACACTGGGGGACTCGGCCGACGGAAGAAGCCTTTCGGCGCAGATCGAGGGGTCGTTCGCCAGGCAGGTGGCAAGCAGCAGATGAAACATTCCGCCCTCCGTCCTGTCGTGCGGTGCGGGACGTTAGCACGGCTTCCAGGCAGGCACCATCTAAGACCTTTGGCGGGTTGACTGAAACATACAGCGGCATACGATTTGTTGCATGCCGCAAGACGCGGCGGGATGAGGAGGAGGAACTCATGGCCTGGACCAAACCGGCGATCAAGGAAATCGCCTGCGGGATGGAAATCAACATGTACGCTCCGGCCGATGATGAGCCGGTTCTGTTCTGACCTGAACTGCTAGCAGATCCGGCCGGTCCCGTGCTGTCGGGACCGGTCGTGCCAAAAGCTATAAGCCATGCGTATCGTGATTCTCGGCACCGGCGCCGGGGGTGGGTTGCCGCAGTGGAACTGTGGTTGCCCAAACTGTGAAGCGGCGCGCGAGGGGCGCATCCCCTCGATGAGCCAAAGCGGGATCGCGGTCTCGTCGAACGGCAGGGATTGGGCGCTGGTGAATGTCTCGCCTGACCTGCGTGTGCAGCTTGCCACCAACCCGGTCCTGCGACCGGCGGGGCTGCGCGGCTCGCCCATTCGCTCGGTGCTGGTCACCAATGGCGACATCGATCACGTCGCCGGCCTGCTGACCCTGCGCGAAGGGCAGCCATTCGATCTGTTTGCCACCCCGGCCATTCACGGCGTGCTGGGGGCGAACCCGATGTTGTCGGTGTTGAATCCGCGGCTTGTCTCGCGCCGCGAAGTCGTTCTGGACCAGGATTTCGAACTGGTTGCGGGCGTTACGGCCCGCCTTTTCGCGGTGCCGGGCAAGGTGCCGCTATATCTGGAGGGCGAGACGGTCGAGACAGGGCAGATGGGTGAGCAGACGGTGGGCGTCGAACTTGACGCAAACGGCCGTCGCATATGCTATATCCCCGGCTGCGCCTCGGTTCCCGACTGGCTTCGCGACCGCATTTCGGGGGCGAATGCCTTGCTGTTCGACGGAACGCTTTGGACCGATGACGAGATGATCCGCGCGGGCCTTGGCCAGAAGACCGGCCGCCGCATGGGCCATGTCCCGGTTTCGGGTGCCGATGGCAGTATCGCGGCCCTGGATGGGGTGCCCGTCGCGCAGCGCATTTTCGTCCATCTCAACAATTCCAATCCGCTGGTGGACCCCGCCAGCCCCGAACGCGCCCGCGCCGAGGCTGCCGGCTGGCAGATCGGCCATGACGGCATGGAGATCCGGCCATGAAACTTGCCGACCAGCACCCGCTTTCACGGGCCGAATTCCATGAGCGGCTGAAGCGCATCGGGGCCGAGCGTTATCACGACCGCCACCCCTTCCATAAGCGCCTGCATGGCGGCGAATGCACCCCTGATGAGGTTCGCGCCTGGGTCATCAACCGCTGGCAATACCAGTCCCGGATTCCGATGAAGGACGCGGCCTTCCTGTCGCGGGTCGAGGATCCCCACCTGCGTCGCATTTGGCGTTCCCGGATCGAGGATCACGATGGCGGCGTGGACGAGGGTGGCGGCATCCGCCGCTGGCTGGCGCTGGCACAGGCCGTGGGGCTTGATCCCGACTATGTCGCAAGCGGGGCGGGCGTGATGCCCGCGACGCGCTTTGCGGTGGATGCTTATGTCCGCTTCGTCCGCGACATGCCGTTGCTGGACGCCGTGGCGGCCAGCCTGACCGAGATGTTCGCCCCGAAGATCCATGCCGAGCGGATCGAGGGCCTGTTGAAGCATTACGACTTCGCGGACGAGGCCAGCCTTGCCTATTTCCGCAAGCGCCTGTCCGAAGCGCCGAAGGATGTCGAATTCGGGCTGAACTATGTGCTCGATCATGCGGACACGCTGGAAAAGCAGGATGCGGCAGCGGCGGCGCTGACTTTCAAGACGGACGTGCTTTGGGCACAGCTTGACGCCTTGTGGCACGGATACGTCGAAGGCCACACGCCGAACGGTGCATGGCGGCCGGGGCAGGGGCTCATGGCCCGCCGGCCGGAACCTGCCGCGGCCGCGACATGACAGGACACCGCCTCAGCAATGCCTGCATCCCCTATCTGCCGCGCGGGGTGCGGCTGCACGATGACCGTGTCCGCGGGATCCGCGTCCTGCTGGCGCCAGAACGCGCCATGCAGCTGGATGCGGTGGGCGATGCCATCCTGACCGAACTTGACGGACGACGCAGCCTGGCCGAGGTGATCCTGACCCTGTGCGACCGCTACGACGCCCCCTCAGAACAGATCGAGGGGGACGTCCACGACTTCATTCGCGGGTTGGTGGATCGGCGCATGCTGTTCCTTGCCTGCCAGGGCCCGCATGGGGAGGCACCATGACCCATCAGCCCGTGATCCCTCAGGACATCCAGGGCAACCCGGTGCGCGTCGGCCTGCCGATGGCGATGCTGGCAGAACTGACGCATCGCTGCCCGCTGGCCTGCCCGTATTGCTCGAATCCGGTCGAGCTGGCGCGGGTCAACTCCGAGCTGACGGCGGCGGAATGGGGCGACATCTTCCGGCAGGCGGCAGATCTGGGCGTCCTGCAGGTGCACCTGTCGGGTGGCGAACCCGCGTCCCGCCGCGACCTGACCGAGATTGCCGCGGCCGCGCGCGATGCCGGGCTTTATGTCAATCTGATTACCTCGGGCATCGGCTTCACCGAGGCGCGGCTGCGCGAACTGGACGGCATCGTCGATCACGTCCAGCTGTCCCTGCAGGGCATCGACGCCGAAATGGCCGACTGGATCAGCGGTTATGGCGGCAGTTTCGCGCGCAAGATGCAGGTCGCGGAATGGATCGGGCAGATCGGATTTCCGCTGACCCTGAACGCGGTGGTCCATCGCCAGAATCTGGATCGCCTGCCCGAGATGATCGATCTGGCCGAACGTCTGGGTTGTCGCCGGATCGAGGTCGCGACCGTTCAGTTCCACGGCTGGGCCGACCTGAACCGCCGCCCTTTGATGCCGACGCTGGCGCAGGCCCAACGGGCGCGCGAGATCGTGAACGAGGCGCGGCGGCGCCTGCGCGGGCGGATGGTCATCGACTATGTCCCCGCCGACCACCATGCGACCTATCCCAAAAGCTGCATGGGCGGCTGGGGGTCGACCGGGCTGAACATCGCGCCGGACGGGGTCGTTCTGCCCTGCCATGCCGCGCAGACCATCAAGGGGCTGGAGTTCGACAATATCCGCGACGTGCGGCTGGCCCAGATCTGGCAATATGGCGCGGCCTTCAATGCGTTTCGCGGCACCGCCTGGCTGCCAGAGCCCTGCGCCTCATGCGAGCGACGCGAGGTTGATTTTGGCGGCTGCCGCTGTCAGGCTATGGCCATGGCGAATGATCCTCTGGCGACGGATCCGGTCTGCTCGCGCTCATCCCTGAACGCGCGGCTGCGGGCCGAGGCCGAGGCGGAGGCGGCCAGCGACGACATCGCGCTGGTCTATCGCCGGATGCCGAAGGAGAAACGGACATGAGGCTGGCCCTTGTCCTTGCCCTGCTGGCCGCACCGCATCTGGTCCTTGCGGCCGAGATCGAAAATCCGCTGCAACCATCGGAGGCCTGGGACGATCTTCGGTCCAGCATCATCGGGACAGATGACGAGCCGCCGATCGATCCCGCGATCCTGCTGCTGGATGCGCCCAAGCGCGCCGATAACCCGGCATTGGTACCGGTCCATATCACCCAGCCGCCCGGCGCGCCCGCGATCACCGGGCTTGCTTTGGTCGTAGACGGCAACCCGGCCCCGGTCGCCGCCGAGTTCACCTTTGGCAAGGCGCTGATGCCGCTGGATTTCGAAGTCAGGGTGCGCGTCGATAGCTATTCAGACCTGCGCGCCGTCGCGACGCTGGCCGATGGGCGCAAGGTGATGGCGGGGCGCTTCGTCAAGGCCTCGGGCGGGTGCGCGGCGCCGGCGGGCAAAAGCATGGACGACATGCGGGCCACGATGGGCCAGATGAAGTTTCGCCGGACCGAGGAAGACGGCCGCCACATCGGGACGCTGATGATCCGCCATCCGAATTTCTCGGGGCTGCAGCGGGATCAGGTCACGCTGCTGACGATCCCGGCCGAATTCATCCAGACGCTTGAGGTGACACAGGACGGGGCCGAGCTGTTCACGATGAACGCGGGGATCTCGATCTCCGAAGATCCGGTCTTTCGCTTTGGCTGGTCCCCCGGCGACGCGCCGGTGAAGATCCATGCCCAGGATACCGAGGGGCGGGTCTGGGATCAGTCCTTCTGAAGCCGGGCTGGCGTGCCTGACAGGCGCAACGCGCGCGCCTCCAGCGCTGCCCCCTCGTTCGGGTCGTGGGTGACAAGGATCAGCCCGGCGCCGCTGCGGTCCAGCAACTCTCCGGTCAGGGAGACCATGCGCGTCGCGGTCTCGGCATCCAGCGATGCGTAAGGCTCATCCGCCAGCAGGATATCCGGCCCCGCCGCAAAGGCGCGCGCCAGCGCCAGCCGGCGCTGCTGGCCCAGCGACATCTGGCGCGGAAACTTTGCCTCATGCCCGGCAAGCCCGGCACGGCCCATCCATTCGATGGCGGTCTTCCGGTCGCAGCCAGTGGGAATGGTGATATTCGCCAAGGCATCCCGCCACGGCAGCAGGACGGGTTCCTGAAACACCATCGCCAGCCGTTCGTCGCCGTCGCGCCGTCCCTGAAAGTTCCGGTCCAGCCCGGCCAGGATGCGCAGCAGCGTGGATTTGCCGATGCCCGAGGGGCCAAGGATCGCCACCCGCTCGCCCCGACCGACCGAGATTTCGATCGGGCCAAGGATCTCCTTGCCGGCGAAGGATTTTGCCTGAAGGTCAAGCCGCATCCTGCCTCCACCGGTTTACCCGCCGTTCCCAGGGGCGCAGGATGAAAAGGTCGATGGCCAGCATGATGGCCACGAAGGTCAGCGCCCAGGCGAGAACCCCGGTCACGTCGAAGCTGGAGAACAGCAGGTGGATCTTGAACCCGACCCCGTTTGAGCGGCCAAGGAACTCGACGACCAGCACGATCTTCCAGATGAGTGAGATGCCCGCGCGTGCCGCGGCCGCGATCTGCGGGGCAAGCTGCGGCAGCACGACATGGCGCAGTCGCGCGGCGGGCGCCATGCGAAAGGCGCTGGCCATCTCGTCCAGATCGGGGCGCAGCGCCCTTGCCCCTTCGCGGATCATGACGGTGACGACCGGGATCTTGTTCAGCGCCACGGCCAGAATCGCGGCGGTCTCGTTCAGGCCGACCCAGATATAGCTCAGCACGATGACGACCAGCGCGGGCACGTTCAGCAGGATGATGATGCCAGGATTCAGCCAGTCGTCGACGCGGCGGCTGCGGCCCATCAGCAATCCCAGCGCCAGCCCGATCGCCATTGCCAGCGCAAAGCTTGCCGCGACGCGCATCAGGGTCATCCCGGCATTGAACCAAAGCTCTCCGGTCGCGGCCAGATGACCAATTCTGGCCGCGACCTGCCAGGGGGCGGGCAGGGTCTGCGGCCGGTCGGTCAGTTGCGACGCGACGGTCCAGATCAGCAGCATGGCAAGAATGGACATGAGCCCCGGCCAAAGGCCCGAGCGGGAATTGCTGTCCTGGGACAAAAACCTACTCCGGCGTCCAGAACAGGCCGGGCGGCAGGGCGGTCACACCGCCGGTCAGTTCTTCGCCGCCAAGCGCGGCCATGGCCGCGAACATCTTTTCGGCATTTGCGACATCGACGGGGCCTTTCGCCGGAATGCCGGCGCGCCACCCCGCGCGCAGGGCCTGAAACTCGGCATCGTCCTTGGCGTCCATGAAGCTGCGGATCGGCTGCCAGGCGGCATCGTCCTTGGCAAGCAGATCCTTGGCTGCGGCCGAGGCCTTGGCCAGTCCCGCTGCCAGCGCGGGGTTCTTGGCGATCCAGCTTTCGCGCAGGACATAACCCAGCAACGGGGTCGAGGGATCAAGACCCAGATCGCGCGCCGCGGTGGCAACCGACATCACCTCGCGCATGCCGCGTGCCTGCATCTTGGCCTGGAAATGCCAGAAGTTGATCGCCGCATCGACCTCGCCGGTTTCGGCGGCGTTCAGGATCATCGGCGGCGCGCCGAAGACCTGCTGGGTGATGTCCGCCAGATCCTCGCCCAGCTTTTCGCGTGACCAGGCGCGCAGGATCAGCCAGCTTTTGTCCACCGGCCCGCCTGCGATGCCGATCTTCTTGCCCTTCAGGTCGGCAAGGGTCTGGACGGGGCTGTCGCCCTTGACCATCAGGCCGCCGACGGCGGTGGAGTAGGGGAGGAAGGTGAAGTCTGCGCCGCGCGCCCTTTGCTGCGCGACCCAGAGCCAGTCCGATACGATCGTCTCGACCTCGCCACCCTGCATCGCGACCTGGGTCGCGGGATTGCCCGCCAATATCATCGGAACCAGCGAAAATCCGTTGGCCTTGTCCAGCCCCTGCTTGACGATGGTCTGGATTTCCCAGTTGACGGTTCCGTTTTCCAGCGTGCCGATGCGGATGGCGGGCGGGGTGGTTGCGGCCCCGGCCCGGAACGCGAATCCCGACAGCATCGTCGCCCCGCCCAGCAGGGTGATTCTTCTGTTCAGTTGGACCATGGCTGTTCTCTCCCCCAATGCGGCCAAAATGCCACGCGGCAGCGGGATCGGCCAATACGCCCGAAGTCTTAGGAGAATTTCCCCTATAGCGCCATCAGGCTTGCACCACGGGCCGAGCCGCCTAAGATGAGGCACCTGCCGCCGGAGACCTGCACCCGGCAACCATTCGTTTCTTTGGGAGGAGAACGATGGCTACAGCCATTCTGCATAATTCGGACCGCGCAATCGCGGCCAGGCTTTCGGCGGATCGCGTTCGCGAGATCCTGATCGTGGACGACCACCCGCTGATGTGTGACGCGCTTGCGCTGACACTGAAGATCAGCTTCGGGCTGAAGAATGTGCGCACGGCGCGCAGTCTTGCCGCCGCGCTGGAACAGATTCGGAACCAGGGCGCGCCGGATGCGGTGATCCTGGACCTGAACCTGCCCGACGCGCGCGGAGCCGAGGGGCTGGTCACGCTGCGTCGCCAGATTCCTGATGTGCCGATCACGATGATTTCGGCCGATCTGGAAAACGCGATGATCTCGGCCGCGATGGCGGCGGGTGCGCAGGGCTATATCTCGAAATCGCTGGGGCGCGAGGCGCTGGTGGAAAGCCTGCGCCGCATGTGGGAGGGTGAGCGCGTCACCCCCGACAGCTACCAGCCCGAACATGTCGGCGAAGAGGATGCAGCCCGAGTCGAACTGGCGCGGCGATTCTCCAGCCTGACCCCGCAGCAGATGAAGATCCTGCGCCTGATCTGCCAGGGCAAGGCGAACAAGGAAATCAGCTATGAGCTGTCCATCGCCGAAGCCACGGTCAAGACGCATATCACTGCGATTATGTCCAAGATCAACGCGCGCCGCCGCACTCAGGCCGTGCTTCTGGCCAATAGCGTGAGGCTGTTC
This sequence comes from Paracoccus broussonetiae, assembly GCF_031854425.1. NCBI lineage: Bacteria > Pseudomonadati > Pseudomonadota > Alphaproteobacteria > Rhodobacterales > Paracoccaceae > Paracoccus > Paracoccus broussonetiae. Next base: position 124,544 of record NZ_JAVRQI010000011.1, read on the forward strand.
GAACCGGCATGAGCTCCGCCTTGCCCGAGCCATGGCCGGGCGATGTCGCCCCCGTCCGGCCAAAGCCCACGGTCGGTTTTCCCCGCGCCCCGCTGGCCCTTGCGGTTCCGGCGGGGGACGAGGATATGGCCGCGCGCCTGATCGCGGCCTTCCAGCCCATCGGTCCGTGTCTGGTCCTGCTGTTCGGCACGCCGGCCCTCGGCTTGCCGCAACTGGGTCGGGAGCTTGGCGCTGCGCTTGGACCTGCCTGCCGAATCGTCGGTTGTTCCTCGGCCGGGGAGATCGGGCCGCAAGGCTACTGCAAGGAAAGCGTCGTCGCGCTGGCTTTTCCCGCTGAAAGCTTTCGCGCGGGCATCTGCATCCTGCGCGATCAGGCGCAGGTTCCCGTCTCGGACTGGATGGCGAAGTTGCGTCGCTTTCATGCCGGTTTCCGTCCCGATCCCCGGCGATCAAGCTTCGGGATCCTGCTGCCCGACGCGTTGGCCCGGCAAGAGGATGTGCTGGTTGCCACGCTGGACGCGGCGATTCCGGGTCTGCCGGTCATCGGCGGCTCGGCGGCAGAAGGGATGCGATTCCTGCCCACCTGCCAGATGGTCGATGGCGAGGCCCATCCCGGCGCGGCTGTTTTTATGTTGATCGAGACCGATCTGGCGGTGGCCGAGGTTTCCTTTGCCCATTTCCGCCCGACCGATCGCCGTGCGGTCGTGACGGCGGCCGATCCCCATAATCGCATCATCTGGGAGTTGAACGCCGAACCCGCCGCGCAGGAATATGCGCGCCTGACGGGAATCGCGCTTAACGCACTGACGACTACGGAATTCGCCCGCCACCCGCTGCTTTTGCGCACCGGACGGCGGCACCATGTCCGCGCAATTCGTGCAATGACCCCTGATGGCGGGCTGCAGCTGCTTTCGGGGATCGAGGCGGGCAACATCCTGACGCTTGGCCACGCGGTCGACATGACCCAGGGATTTGCCGACGCGATGGACGCCCTGCCGCGCCCGCCGCTGATGGTGCTGGGCTTTGACTGCATCCTGCGGCGCATCGCGCTTGAACGGGCGGGCATGACCGAGCGGATGTCCGAGCTTCTGGCGCGCTATCGCGTCGTGGGCTTCAATACCTATGGCGAGCAGCACAGCGGGATGCATGTGAACCAGACCTTCGTCGGCATGGCGCTGATGCCCCCCGAGGTGGGATGACGATGTTCCTGCGCGAAGAGGACAGCGAGATTCGCCGGGTAGAGAAGCTGACCCGGATCTCGGACGTGCTGGTCGAACGGATCGACCGGCTTGAGGAAAGCCGCGGCTCGGCCTGGTCGATGTTCCAAGCCGCCGTCGCGCTGGAGCAAGAGGTGCAGGTCCGCACACGAGAACTGGAACAGGCGCTGGCTGACCTGTCCGAACGCAACCGTGAACTGGCCGTGGCCCGCGCCCTTGCCGAAGAGGCGAACCGCTCGAAGACGCGTTTCCTGCGCGCGGCCAGCCATGACCTGCTGCAGCCCCTGTCCGCCGCAAAGCTGTTCCTGGCGGCGCTGAACGATACCAGCATGGACGAGTTGCAGACCGAGCTGGCGCAGCGCCTGTCCGGGGCCTTCGAATCGGTCGAGGAACTGATGCATGCGGTCCTGGACATCTCGCGGCTGGACAGCCAGCGGATCGAGTTCCAGCGCAAGCCGGTCGATCTGGGTGAGATGTTCCGCCGCCTTGCCATCGAATATGCGCCGATGGCCGAGGCCAAGGGCCTTCGGCTGAGCTTTGCCCCGACTTCGGCCATTGTCGAAAGCGACCCGACCTTCTTGCGGCGCATCGCGCAGAACCTGGTCTCGAACGCGATCAAGTATACCGACAGCGGTGGCGTTCTGGCCGGCGTCCGGCGGCGCGGCGGCCGCGTCTGGCTTGAGATCCTGGACACCGGCATAGGCATTGCCGCGCCGGATCGGGCGCGGATCTTCGACGAATTTCACCGCATCGGTCGCGAGGGCGGCGCGCCGGGCATGGGCCTGGGCCTGTCGATCGTGCGCCGGGCCTGCGCCAAGCTGGGCCATCCGATAGCCATGGACAGCGAACCGGGACGCGGCACGGTGTTTCGCGTCAGCCTGCCGCTGGTCGGGGCTGAAACCCAGGGCAAGGGCGTGGCCCCGGTTCTGGACGGACCGTCCCTGCGCGGTCGCGTCGCCTTGGTGGTCGAGAATGACGATGCCATGCGCCGGGCCTATCAACTGATCCTGCAGGACCGGCTGGGCATGGTCGCCCGCGTCACCTGCGGCATCCCGGAGGCGTTGGCTCAGATGGGGGATGAACCGCCCGACGTGGTGATCGCGGATTACAATCTGGACAATGGCGACACCGGCCTGCAGGCAATCCGCGAATTGCGGCTGGCCGCCGGTCAGCCCGTCCCGGCGATTATCGTTTCGGCCCGACGCGACCCTGAAATCGGGCGCGCCAGTCTTGAGCTGGGCGTCCCGGTGGTCGAGAAACCGGTTCGCCCCGAGGATCTGCAGGCGGTGCTTCAGCACATGTTTGCCTAAGACCAAAGAAGCATTGCCGGGCCGCCGGACTTCCGCGGTGCATCGCGCGGGGGCAGGCTCGACCGGAGGGAAGAGGAAGGCCACGATGAAATTCTTGCGATTGATTGCCCTGGCCGGTCTGCTGGCCGCGCCACCCGCCATTGGCGGAGAGGCGGGCGACCTGCTGTTTGCCGAGCGGGGGCCTTGGGATCTGTCCAGCGGCCCGCTGGTCTGGAAGCTGGATCAGACCGGCCCCGAGGTCGAAGGCTTTACGCCGCTGGGGCAGGGTAAGCTGACGCTGGACAAGGGGACCGATCCCTCGGACGGCAAGCCGATGCTGCAATTGGCCGAGGAAACCTCGCGCATCAAACGCAAGATCGGCCCGTTCCCGGTGGAAGGGGGCGATCCGCTGCTGACCTTCTTCCTGGAAACCACGACGCGCGACATGGCCGCGCTGACCGGGGGCAGTCCCTTCTATATCCGCAACCGGCTGAAGGACGCGCTGTTCCGCGGCGGCGAAATCCGCAAGGAGGATGGCAAATCGGTCGCCGTCTTCACGCCTTTCGCTGGCGACAAGAACAAGGAACGGATGTTCGGTTTCGATACGCTGGAACTGAGCTTCACCGTCGCCGATCCCAAGCAGCCGATCCTGCGCATGGCAGCCAAGACCGGGCCGCTGGCGGGCGGGCGCCCCGCTTACATCAGCGAAATGGTGCTGCAATGAGGCGCGCCGCGATTCCGACGGCGTTGCTGGCCGTATGGGCCGGATCGGCGGGGGCGCAGTCCGTCAACGACTATCCCACCAACGCGCGGGCGGATTACGTCTTTGTCTGCATGGCGACCAACGGCCAGACCCGCGACATGCTGGACAAGTGTTCTTGCGCCATCGACCAGATTGCGTCGATCCTGCCCTATGACGATTATGTCCGGGCCGAAACCGTGATGCGGATGCGCCAGACCTCGGGCGAGCGGACCGCGCTGTTCCGACAGGGGCAGCAGGTCAACGACATGGTCGCCTCTTACCGCCGGGCCGAGGCCGAGGCCGAGATCATGTGCTTCTGAACTGGACAATCCGACCCTTGCGCGTTTCCTTGGCGGCAGCTGAACAGGAGGAAATCGCATGGATCTGGGCATCAAGGGCAAGCGCGGGTTGGTCTGCGCCGCATCCAAGGGGCTGGGCCGCGGCTGCGCCGAGGCATTGGCCGAGGCCGGGGTGGACCTGGTCATCAACGCGCGCGGCGCCGAGGCGCTGGAACGCACAGCGGCGGAGATTGCCGCGAAACACGGCGTCAAGGTCACGGCCGTGGCTGCCGACATCACGACCGATGCCGGACGCGCCGCCGTCCTTGAGGCGCTGGGCGGGCAGGCCGACATTCTGGTGAACAACGCGGGCGGCCCGCCGCCCGGCAAATGGACGGACTGGAATCGCGACGATTTCATCAAGGCGATCGACGCGAACATGCTGACCGCCATCGCGCTGATGCAGGCGCTGGTTCCGGGCATGATGGAACGGGGCTGGGGCCGCGTCGTCAACATCACCTCGCAATCGGTGCGCACGCCGATCGGAATCCTTGGCCTTTCGAACACCGCACGCGCGGGTCTGACCGGCTTTGTCGCGGGCATGTCGCGTCAGGTGGCCCCGCAGGGGGTGGTGGTCAACAACCTGCTGCCGGGCATTCATGCGACGGACCGAGCCTCCAGTCTTGATTCGGGCATCGCCAAGGCCGAGGGCATCAGCGTCGAGGAAGCCCGCCACCGCCGCGAGCAGACCATCCCGACGCACAGCTACGGGACGGCCGAGGATTTCGGGGCGACCTGTGCCTTCATGTGCAGCCAGCACGCACGATTCATGGTGGGCCAGAACATCCTGCTGGATGGCGGGGTGTCGAACATCTCGATCTGACCGGGGCGCGCGAACACCGGGGCGGCGGGTTGGCTCTTGCCAGAATCCCGCCGCCTCGCTACGACGAAAGTCGGAAATCGGGAGACACTGGCAGAGGCCAGGGCCGAAGGAGCAACCGCCCCGGTAAACTCTCAGGCGCAACGAACCGTTTTCCATCGAAGACTCTGGAGAGTGGCGATTTTTTCTCGCCCGCCGAAGGGATAACGATCTCAGGCGCCCCGGTTGGGGTAGGGACAGAGGGGGCATCGAACGGACGGGATAGGCCTGTCCGCAGATGAGGGATGCCCATGGCCGAACTTCGGCGAACGAGACTTCACGACCTGCATCTGGCGCTGGGCGCCAGGATGGTTCCCTTTGCCGGCTGGGACATGCCCGTCCAATACCCGATGGGGGTCATGGGCGAACACCTGCATACCCGCGCGAAAGCCGGGCTTTTCGACGTCAGCCACATGGGGCAGGTGATCCTGCGCGGGCCGGATGTTGCTGCGGCGCTGGAAACGCTGGTTCCGGCCGATATCGCCGGGCTGGGGCAGGGGCGCCAGCGCTATGGCCTGTTTACCAATGCGGCGGGTGGCATCCTTGACGACCTGATGATCGCGAACAAGGGCGACCACCTGTTCCTGGTCGTGAACGCCGCCTGCGCCGAACAGGACATCGCCCATCTGCGCCTGCTGGAAGGCAAGGGCATTTCGGTCGAACCGATTGCGGGCCGGGCGCTGCTGGCGCTGCAGGGCCCCGAGGCCGAGGTCGTGCTTTCCCGGCTGGTGCCGGGCGCTGCCGCGATGAAATTCATGGATGTCGCGGAATTCGACTGGCAGGGCGCGACCCTGTGGGTCAGCCGCTCGGGCTATACCGGCGAGGATGGGTTCGAGATTTCGATCCCCGATGACGTGGCCGAGGCCTTTGCCCGCGCCCTTCTGGACCAGCCCGAGGTCGCGCCGATTGGCCTTGGCGCGCGCGACAGCCTGCGGCTTGAAGCCGGGATGCCGCTTTACGGTCACGACATGGACGCGGCGACCACACCCGCCGTCGCCGGGCTTGGCTGGTCCGTGCCCAAGGTCCGCCGGTCCGGCGGTGCGCGCGAAGGCGGCTTCCCCGGTGCGGACACGGTGCTGGACGAACTGGCGCGCGGTCCCGAGATGACGCGCCACGGCTTGCGTCCCGAAGGCCGCGCCCCGATCCGAGAAGGCGTCGAGATTTTCGACAAGCCGGAAGGTGGCCACCGTATCGGGCAGGTCTGCTCGGGCGGGTTCGGCCCCTCGGTCGGTGGTCCGGTCGCGATGGCGATCCTGCCGGTCGGACTTGCCGATGGTGCTTCCGTTTTCGCCGAGCTGCGTGGCAAGCGCCTGCCGGTGACCCTGACCCCCATCCCCTTCCACAAACCAAGCTACAAGCGCTGAGAGGCCAGGCAATGCTGAAATACACCGAAGACCACGAGTGGCTGAAACAGGATGGCGACGAGATCATCGTCGGCATCACCGCCCATGCCAGCGAACAACTGGGCGACGTCGTCTTCATCGAGCTGCCCGAGATCGGCCGCGAGGTCGAGGCGGGCGAGGAGATCGTCGTGATCGAATCCGTCAAGGCGGCATCCGACATCACAGCCCCCGTCGCGGGCACCATCACTGCCGTCAACGAGGCGCTGCCCGATGCGCCTGGCGCGGTGAATTCCGATGCGATGGGGACCTGGTTCTTCCGGATCAAGCCGGCTTCGGTCGACCTTTCCGGCTTCATGGACGAAGCCGCCTATAACGAGCTGATCGGCTGAGCCACCGCTGCCGGGCCATCCGGCCCGGCGGTGGCCGAGGGGGCTGTCTGCCCCCTCGGGCTCCCCGAGGGTATTTCTGAAACGGTGAATGCCGCCTTGTGCGGTTGGACCGATCTTACTGGAACGCGCATATGGCCCGCTGGACCCCGACCACCTATAATCCCGACGACTTCGCCAACCGCCGCCATATCGGCCCCTCTCCGGCCGAGATGGAGGCCATGTTGAAGGCCGTGGGCGTCGACAGCCTTGACACGCTGATCGAGCAGACCGTTCCCGCGGGCATCCGCCAATCCCGCGCGCTGGACTGGCCCGCCTTGTCCGAAGCCGCCCTTCTGCAGCGCATGCGCGACGTGGCCAGCCGCAACCGCGTGATGACCAGCCTGATCGGGCAGGGCTATTACGGGACCGTCACGCCCCCCGCGATCCAGCGCAACATCCTGGAGAACCCGGCCTGGTACACGGCCTATACCCCCTACCAGCCCGAAATCGCGCAGGGTCGGCTTGAGGCGCTGCTGAACTTCCAGACCATGGTTGCGGATCTTACCGGCCTGCCGGTCGCGAATGCCTCGCTTCTGGATGAGGCAACTGCGGCGGCCGAGGCGATGGCGATGGCGCAGCGCGTCGCGAAGTCCAAGGCCAAGGCGTTTTTCGTCAGCGACAATCTGCATCCGCAGACCATCTCGGTCATCGAAACCCGCGCCGAGCCGCTGGGGATAGAAATCATCCGTGGTTCCGAGTGCGATCCCTCGACCGTGTTCGGGGCGATTTTCCAGTATCCCGGCACCTTCGGCGAAGTCCGCGATTATTCGCGGGAATGCGCCGCCCTGCACGCGGCGGGTGCGGTGGCCATCGTCGCAACCGACCTGCTGGCACTGTGCGTCCTGAAAGAGCCGGGCGCGATGGGTGCGGACATCGCCGTCGGCTCGGCGCAGCGCTTCGGCGTGCCGATGGGTTATGGCGGTCCGCATGCCGGTTTCATGGCCTGCCGTGACGAAATGAAGCGCGCCATGCCGGGCCGCATCGTCGGTGTGTCGATCGACGCAAAAGGCAACAAGGCCTATCGCCTGTCGCTGCAGACCCGCGAGCAGCATATCCGTCGTGAGAAAGCGACTTCGAACGTCTGCACCGCGCAGGCGCTGCTGGCGGTCATGGCAAGTTTCTATGCCGTATTCCACGGGCCTGTGGGTCTGCGCGCCATCGCGCAGCGCGTCCACCTGAATGCGGCGACGCTGGCCCAAGCCCTGCGCTCCGCAGGGGCCGAGGTCGAGCCCGAAGCCTTTTTCGATACCATCACCGTGCGCGTCGGCGTAGGCCAGCAGGGCATCCTTGCAGCGGCGCGCCATCGCGGCATCAACCTGCGCCGCGTCGGTCGTGACCGCGTCGGGATCTCGGTCGACGAGACCACGGATGCGGGCGTGATCGCGCGCGTTCTGGACGCGTTCGGCATCGCCGATCCGGCCAAGCCCGCGACTGCTCCGGCCATCCCCGAGGACCTGATCCGCGAAAGCGACTACCTTGCGCATCCGGTCTTTCACATGAACCGGGCCGAATCCGAGATGATGCGCTATATGCGCCGCCTGTCGGACCGCGATCTGGCGCTGGACCGCGCGATGATCCCGCTGGGGTCCTGCACGATGAAGCTGAATGCCGCCGCCGAGATGATGCCGATCACTTGGCCGGAATTCGGCGCGCTGCATCCCTTCGCGCCGGAGGATCAGGCCGCCGGCTATCATGAAGTCTTTGCCGACCTGACCGCGAAGCTTTGCGAGATCACCGGCTATGACGCGTTTTCCTTGCAGCCGAACAGTGGCGCGCAGGGCGAATATGCCGGTCTTCTGACCATTGCCGCCTATCACAAGTCGCGCGGCGAGGACCGGGACATCTGCCTGATCCCGGTCAGTGCGCATGGCACCAATCCGGCCAGCGCGCAGATGTGCGGCATGAAGGTCGTGGTGGTGAAATCGGCCCCGAACGGCGATATCGACCTTGAGGATTTCGCGGCCCATGCGGCGAAGGCGGGTGACAGGCTGGCGGCGGTGATGATCACCTATCCCAGCACCCATGGCGTCTTCGAGGACACCGTGCGCGAGGTCTGCGAGATCACGCACAAGCATGGCGGGCAGGTCTATATCGACGGGGCGAACATGAACGCGCTGGTCGGGCTGGTGAAACCCGGCGAGATCGGCGGCGATGTCAGCCACCTGAACCTGCACAAGACCTTTGCCATCCCGCATGGTGGCGGCGGCCCCGGCATGGGTCCGATCGGGGTCAAGTCGCATCTGGCACCCTTCCTGCCCTCGGACCCGCGCAGCGGCGATCTGGGTGCGGTCTCGGCAGCGCCATGGGGGTCGGCCTCGATCCTGCTGATCAGCTGGGCCTATTGCCAGATGATGGGGGGCGAGGGGCTCACGCAGGCAACCCGTGTCGCGATCCTGAACGCGAACTACATCGCAAGCCGACTGGCAGGATCCTTTCCGGTGCTGTTCATGGGCAATCGCGGTCGCGTCGCGCATGAATGCATTCTGGACATGCGGCCGTTCCAGGCGCATGGCGTGACCGTGGACGATATTGCCAAGCGTCTGATCGACAATGGTTTCCACGCGCCGACGATGAGCTGGCCGGTCGCCGGAACGCTGATGGTCGAACCGACCGAATCCGAGACCAAGGCCGAGATAGACCGTCTGATCACCGCCTTCCAGGCGATCCGGGCCGAGATCACCGATGTGGCCGAAGGTCGCATCAGCGCCGAGGCCTCGCCCCTGCGCCATGCTCCGCATACGGTCGAGGATCTGGTTGCTGACTGGGACCGCGAATATTCGCGCGAGCAGGGTTGCTTCCCGCCGGGCGCCTTCCGCGTCGACAAATACTGGCCGCCGGTCGGTCGCGTCGACAACGCCTATGGCGACCGCAACCTGATCTGCACCTGCCCGCCGCTGGAAAGCTATGCCGAGGCGGCCGAGTAAGGCCCATTGAAATTGGTCATCGCGGGATCATCTTGGGTGCAAAGACCCGGAGACCCGCGATGCCCGCCCTGAAACTGACCTGCCTGTCCTGCGGACAGGTGAACCGCCTGCCCGAGGAACGCCTGCCCGCCGGTCCTAAATGCGGCATTTGTGGCGAGGGGCTGATACCCGCGAAGCTGCGTTCCGTTAATTTCGACACGCTGCAAAAGGCCGCGCGCAATGACGATCTGCCATTGCTGGTCGACTTCTGGGCGCCTTGGTGCGGTCCCTGCCGTGCGATGGCTCCGGAATTCGAGAAGGCGGCGCAACATCTGAAGGGTCGGGTGCGGCTGGTCAAGATCGACACCGAGGCCCATCCCAAGGCAAGCCAGCGATGGAATATCCGGGGGATTCCGGCCTTCATCCTGTTCCGCGCCGGTCGCGAGATCGCGCGCGAGGCCGGTGCCCGCCCCGCCGCCGATCTGGTTCGCTTTGCAGAAACCGCGACCCGTTCCAGAGCGTCTTGACATTCCTCTCGGGCCGGTCCAATTACCCCGCCAGTGGGGCCGTAGCTCAGTTGGTAGAGCGCATCGTTCGCAATGATGAGGCCAGGGGTTCGATTCCCCTCGGCTCCACCAGATCCTCCCAGAATATCAAGATCGATTCCGAATTTCGCGATGTTGCGCAATGTTGTCTGGTGTCCCGACGCCGTGGGCTTGCCTGTCCTGATGACGGGTTTTGGGGCGAAGGCGGTGGACTTTGGCTGAGGTTGGCGGCTAACCTTTCGGCATGAAGCGGTTCGCGTTCATCGTCCTTGCGATCCTGTCGCTTTGCCTTGCGCCCTATATGGCCGCGGCCCACGCCACCGGCATGGCTACGGGGCAAATGACCCATGAGATGGCGATGGACCATGCCAGCGCGCATAATGCGCATCGCGGGACCGTGGTGACCTGCCATGGCAAGGGTAGCTGTGGCACGGATGCTGCCGTTTGCGCCTGGGTCTGTGCCGGAGGGGCGGCCATCGATCCGGTTTCACTCACGTTCCGCACTGTCCCGGTGCCGCGCGCTTTTCATGCGTTGCCCGCGGCGCGGATCGGCAAGGGAATGGTGCCGCCGCTGAACGAGCGCCCTCCCAATTCTTCCTTCCTCTGAAGCTGCACGCCGCTGTGGCGTGCGACAATCTGATTTCAGAGGGGAATCGTGGATTCCCACGGAGGCGAAGATGACTCTTCTTACCAGGCGCGGCTTTCTTGCCGCGGGCGTCGCGGCATCGGCAATGGTCCAGTTCCCGCGCATCGGGATGGCCGAACCCCCGGCAATTGGCCTGCGCGCCGCCAGCCGGACGCTTGACATCGACGGGCGGGCGGCCTCGGTCTGGGGGCTTGCGGGCCCCTCGGGGCAGGGGCTGATCCTGGACCCCGGCGCGCGGTTTCGAGTCGACCTGACCAACGATCTGCCAGAGCCGACAATCATCCACTGGCACGGACAGATTCCACCAAATGCGCAGGACGGCGTGCCCGACATGCCGATGCCGAAGCTGAAGCCTGGCGAGACGCGAAGCTATGACTATGCGGCAATTCCCGGCACCTACTGGATGCATTCTCATATCCCCAAGCAGGAAATGCGCCTGCTGGCCGCGCCGCTGATCGTGCGCAGTGCCAGCGACATCGCGGCCGACCGGCAAGAGGTGGTGATGTTCCTGCATGACTTTGCCTTCAAGTCGCCCGAGGAGGTGATGGAGGAGATTGCGGGTGGTCATGCGCCCTCGGGTCACGAAGGCATGGATCATGGCGCCATGCCGATGAAGCAGCCGATGGCCGGCATGGACCATGCGGGCATGTCGGGCCACGACATGTCCGGCATGTCTGGCATGGCCGCAATGCAGATGGACCTGAACGATTATGACTGGGACGCCTATCTGACCAACGACCGCACCCTGTCCGACCCCGAAGTGATCCGGGTCGAGCGGGACGGCCGCGTGTTGCTGCGGGTGGTCAATGCCGCTGCCGCCACGGTCTTCTGGATCGATACCGGCGGGGTTCAGGCGCGGCTGGTGGCGGTCGACGGGCAGGGCATCCAGCCCCTGACCGGCACCCGCTTCGGGATCGCGATGGCGCAGCGCCTTGACCTGGAGATCGAACTGCCGGGTACGGGGTCATGGCCGATCCTGGCGATCCGCGAAGGGGCGCGGGAGCGCACCGGCCTGATCCTGGCCACGGCGGGGGCAAAGGTGCCGAAGCTTACGCCTTTGGCCGACCAGAACGCCGCGGCCTTCGACACCGACATGGCGCAGGAAATGCGGCTGATCGCGAGTGATCCGCTGCCGGCGCGAGAGGTCCAGACAAGCCGGGCGCTGATGCTGGGCGGCACGATGCAGCCCTATCGCTGGACGATCGACGACAAGGTCTGGGGCGAGCATGTTCCCGTCACCGCGCGTTCGGGCGAACGGGTCGAGATCATGTTCCACAACATGTCGATGATGGGCCACCCGATGCACCTGCATGGACATACGTTCCAGGTGGTCGAGGTGAACGGGCGGCGGTTCTCCGGCGCGCGGCGCGATACGGTCTATGTGCCGCCGATGGCGATGGTGACGGTGGCACTGGACGCGGGCGAGGCCGCGCGCTGGATGCTGCACTGCCACCACATGCCGCATCTGGAAACCGGTATGATGACGGAATTCGCCATCACCACCTGAGCTTTTGGCGGGGGCCGCAAGGTGCCCCGCCATCCATCCGCGGATCAGGAATATCCGGGACGCGGCACCAGCCCCATCAGCGACTGCGACAGGCCGCCATCGACCACGATCTCTTGTCCGGTGACATACGAGGCGCGGGGCGAGGCCAGGAACAGCGCGACCTCGGCCATGTCCTCGGGCGCGGCGATGCGGCGCAGGGGCACCATCTCTTCACGTCGGGCCTTGGTTTCGGGATCGGCATAGAAGGCCTCGGACAACGGCGTCCGCACCAGGCCCGGACTGACGCAATTCGAACGGACCCCGCGTGGGCCCCATTCCTGCGCCATTTGCCGCGATAGCATCAGGATCGCCGATTTCGACGCGGAATAGGCCCCGCTGGCGGGCTGGGGCTGGCTTCCGGCAATCGACGAGACATGAACGATCGCCCCGGCTCCACGCGCCAGCATTGCCCGCCCGAAAGCCTGCGAGGTCAGCAGGTAGCCGGTCAGGTTGATGCGCAGCATCGCCGACCAATCCGCTTCGGCAATGCTGTCCAGGGGACCGGGTCGCAGGATGCCTGCATTGTTGATCAGCACATCCGCGCCGCCCAGCTCATCGACGCGGGCGGCGGCGGCTTCGATCTCGTCGCCCTTCGACAGATCGCAGGCCAGCGCCACAGCGGACTGGCCCAGTTCTTCGGTCAATGTCCCCAGCGCGGCAGCATCGCGGTCCAGCGCGACCACGCGTGCGCCCTGCGCCGCGAAAGCCTGGCAAAGCGCGCGCCCGATGCCGCCCCCTGCGCCGGTGATGACGACGGTCTTGTCCTGAAGTTCAAGCCAACTCATCGGTTTCTCCTTGTCTCTTGCCAAATGATATGTTGCGAAAGCAACAAAATCGCTTATGTCTTTGGGGTGTCAGGCAATCTGCCAGTGCCCGTTCGTGCTGCCCGGATGCCCTTCACGCGACGCACGCGGGACAAGGCAGGGGGAGTTTCATGCAATCCGATCATTTCGACCTCAACCGGTGCATCGGGGCGCTCAGCCTGCGCTTTTCCAGCCGCCTTGGTGCAGGCGCGTCGCAGGAATATCATGAGCGGTTCCAGATCGGCGTGGTCGAGTGGCGCATCCTGTGTCACCTGGCGGTCGAGCCGTGGTCGAATGTCATTTCGATGGCGAATTCCATCGGGCTGGACAAAAGCTCGGTCAGCCGGGCGTTGTCGGGGATGGAGGCGCGCGGCCTTGTCGAGATGCGCGACGCCGCCCGCCGCAAGCGCGAGGCGAACCTGACCGAAGCCGGGCTTGCGCTGCACCGCCAGGTTCTGCCCATTGCCCGCGCGCGCGAAGCCGCGCTGCTTGACGGCTTCTCGGACAAGGAATTCGACCAGCTTCTGTCCTTCCTGCACCGGCTCATCATCAATCTTCCCAAGGTTGAAGAGGACGCACAATCCCGCGCCGACACCGAAACCGAAACCGCCTAGCGCGCCAGCGAGGGCAGGGGGGCCGCCCGCAGCAGCCGGTCCTCTTGCGCGACGATCAGATGGGCCGAGGCGCGCATGTATTCGGCAAAGTCCGGGTCCGTGTCGCGGGCGTGCCAGCGCGCCTCCATATCCGCCATGTCGCGATAGGCCCACAGGTGGACGACCTGGTTCAGCGTGCCGACCGTGCTCGTGTAAAAGCCGATCGGTGCGCCCAGGCTACGCAGCAGCACGGGCATGGCCAGGCGATCGAAGACCTCAAGGAACTCGGCCATGCGGCGCGGTGTAATCGTATAGACGCGCAGGTTGACCAGCGGCCTGTCTTGGGGGGCGGTGAACATCGTCTTCTCCTCAGGCGGCATTGGGCGTGTGCTCGCAGGTCGCGTCGTCATCCAGCTTTCCGGCCAGCGCCAAAGCGGCGACATAGCCGAAGGTCATGGCTGGTCCGATGGTGATGCCAGCACCCGGATAAGCCCCGCCCATGATCGAGGCGGCGTCGTTCCCCGCCGCGTAAAGCCCCGGAATCGGGCGATCCTGTTCGTCCAGCACCCGCGCGCGTGTGTCGGTGACAAGTCCGGGGAATGTCCCCAGATCCCCCATCACGATCCGCAGCGCATAGAACGGTCCCTGTTCGACCGGCGCGACATTGGGATTGGGCTTGTGCGCCGCATCGCCAAGATATCGGTTGAAGCCGGAACTGCCGCGACCGAACTGCACGTCCTCGCCCCGGCGCGCGCCAAGGTTGTAGGTGTCGATCTCATGCGCCAGAGCCTCGGGGGGGACGCCGATCTGCTGAGCCAGATCCTGCACCGTCTTCCCTCGCCGCAGATAGCCCGAACGCAGATGTGGCGACAGCGGCATCGGATAGGGTTTCACGAAGCCGATTCCGTATTTGCGGATGGTGCGGTGATCCGCGATCAGCCACGCCTCGGTCTTGCCGGTGCCACGGCAGGCTTCGATCATGGCCGCACCGACATCGTGATAGGACGAGCTTTCGTTCACGAAGCGCCGCCCCGCGGGCGTCACCATGATGAAGCCCGGCTTGTAGCGGTCGACCAGATGCGGAAAGGCGACATCTCCGCCGGGGAACGGCACCTTCGAGACGGGCATCCAGGCGGCGGCATTGGGCAGGCCGGTGGACAGGTGGCCGCCTGCAGCCTCGCCCAGCGTGATGCCGTCGCCGGTATTTCCTTCGGGGACCGGGGTGAAATGCTCGCCCCCCTCGCGCAGATGCGGATAGATGGAGCGGGTGCGCAGGGGATCGCGGGCAAAGCCGCCCGCCGCCAGCAGGACGCCACGGGTCGCGGAAAATTCGCGCCTTTCCCCGTCGATGATCGCGGCGACCCCGATGACGCGGCCATCCGCTTGCAGAAGCTCGGTGACGGTTGCCCCGGTCTCGATCCTGATCCCCAGATCCAGCGCCGATTTCGCCAACCGCGCCGCCAGCGCATTGCCCGATGTCAACTGCACCCCGCGGCGATAGCGCAGCAGATGCAGCAGATGCACCCCAAGCCGCTTCGCGACATAGGCGGCCGAGACGGGCGAGCGGGTGAAGTTGAAGAAATGCTTCAGGTCGTTGTTCGACGAATTGAACATCATTCCCATGAAGGTGATGGTCTTCAACGGCGGGCGCAGGCGCGCCAGCTCGGCTCCCAGACGCCGCGCGTCATAGGGCGCGGCCGTGATCGAGCGGCCGATCTGGACACCGCCCGGCGCTTCGGGGTGATAGTCGGGATAAATCGAGGGGACGAAGGCCACCTCGGTCTCGGCCTCCATGAAGCGCAGCATGCGCGGGCCGAAATCCAGATAGGCGTCGACAAAGGCGCGGTTGTAGTTCGGCCCGGCTTCGTGGCGCATATAGGTGTGGACAGCCTCGCGATCGACCCTGGTTCCGCCCTGTTCGGGGGAACGATCCTCGAAATGCGGGTTCCCGGGGATCCAGGCGACGCCGCCCGAAAAGGCCGTGGTGCCGCCAAAGACCGGCGCCTTTTCCAGCACGATCACCGTCAGGCCGGATTTGCGCGCGGTAATGGCGGCGGTCAGTCCGGCGGCGCCCGATCCGACGACGACGACATCATGGCTGTTGGTTGCGGACATGGCGGGGTTCCTTTCAGTCATGCCGGATTGCGGCCGCGGACGAACAGTGCCGCGATGCCTGCGATCAGAAGCGGGATGGCAAAGACGGCCAGCAGCGCAGGCAGGCCAAGACCCTGTCCGATCAGCACGCCGCCCAGCATCGGCCCGATGACCGCGCCGATGCGGCCGATCCCCATGGCCCAGCCGATCCCGGTCGAGCGGATCTCGGAAGGATAAAGCGCAGCGGCCAGCGCGTAAAACGAATTGAAACCTCCATTGGTGGTGAAGCCGGCCAGGAAGGCCAAGGCCAGCGTGACCGCCAGCGTCACCGACAGATAGCCGAAGGCCGCGACCACGACCGCGCCACACAGCATTGCGGCAAAGGTGGCGCGTTGCAGGCCGATCCGGATGGCGATGCCACCGATGACGAAGGTCCCGACAAAGCCGCCCAGGTTGAACAGGGCTCCGGCATAGATGGCGTTCTCGACCGCAAGGCCTGATTGCACCGAAAGCTGGGTGATCCACGAGACAAGGAAGTAAAAGGTCATGAACCCCATGATCACCGCGATCCACAGGCACAGCGTCCCAGCCAGCCGTCCGTCACGGAAGATGGTTGCGGGCGAGATCCTGCTGCCCGAGATCCGTGGCGGCAGCGACGGCAGGGCGGTCTCTCCCAGCCGCCCCAGCAGGCGGTTCAGTCGGGCCAGCGCATCCTTGGGCTGGACCCGTTTCAGATAGTCGATGGATTCGGGCAGAAGCACCACCACCAGCGGCAGGATCGCCAGCGACACGAAGCCCGCCCCGGCCAGCATCGCGCGCCAGCCGTGGACGGGCAGCGCATGGGCCACGACCAGCCCTGTCAGGACCGCACCCAGCGGATAGCCCGCGATGGTCCCGGCGACGATCATGCCTTGCTGGCCCGGCGGCGCGTACTCCGCCGCGATCGTGCTGACGCTGGCCAGGAATGCCCCCACGGCCATGCCGATGATCGCGCGCAGGATCACCAGTTCGGTGACGTTCTGCACCCGGCTCGACAGCAGCATGCTGGCAGTGATCAGCGTCAACAGCGCCACGATCAGCGGCCTGCGCCCGAAGCGGTCGGCCAGCGGCGCGATGAACAGTCCGCCGACCGCCATGCCCGCCAGCGAGGTGCTGAAAACAACCCCCAGCGCCTCGGGGCCCAATTGCCACGAGGACTTCAGCGACGGCGCGATATAGGACATGATCACGATGTCCATGCCGTCAATCGCGTTCAGCAGAAAGCAGATCAGGATGACGGCCACGCGCAGTGGCGTCCAGCGCCCGTCGCCTGCCTTGCCCCGCGCCCGGTCCACCATGATCGTATGTGCCATCTCGCCTCCCCGAAATGCGGCAAGCCGCGGCCGGCGCGCGAAAGCATGGCTTCGCGGTCAGCAAACTTGCCGTGGATGATCATCAGAATGCGCCGCCTTCTCCCCCGGCGACGTTCGGATCTGCATAGGCGAGCCGGGGGCTTCGGTCAAACACTTTGTTGCGGTCGCAACACATGGCGAGATCGAAAGCTCGCCACTCAGCCGCTGCGGCGCGGCATTCACCCTTGCGCCACTGCCTTTTTGCTGGCTAGCTGAGGGGATATTGAGATGACGAGCCTCCACTTTTCCTCCCCATCGGAGCTGAGCAATGGCGACTTACATTCTTCCCCCCGACGCCGTCGCGGTTGGATCGACCAACCAGCAGGCAGGTGAGACGGTCATTACCCCCACGTCATTGCCGATCAACGATTTCCTGATCTCGCAAGGCTATGATCCGGCGGATGCCGTGGTCACGATCACCATCGACGACCAGTATATCGTCGATGACGAGGATCTGGATGGCGACGGCACTCCCGACCCCTATATCCCCGACGATACGCCGGTATCGAGCTTCGAAATCGATGCTGACGGGGACGGGACCGCCGATTACTACGTCGCGGGGCAAGGCTCGCAGGCCAGCGAGTTGTCGACCAACAACCAGTACAGCGGCAATACCTGCAGCTACAGCGGGGGGTTCTATTTCCACGACTCCGAAACGGGCGAGGAGGTGGACAGCGTCAATGGCACCATCTTCATCACGACCGACGGCACCTTCACCCCGGGTGTAAGCAAGCCCGTGGTGCCGATGGACAATGGCGGCATCGCGCTGGACGATCTGGTCGTGGTCTGCTTCACGCGCGGCACATGGATTACGACGCCCGACGGCCCCCGCCTGATCGAGGAACTGGCCGTCGGCGATCTTGTCACCACGCTTGACCAGGGACCGCAGCCGATCCGCTGGATCGGGTCGCGCCGGCTCAGTCGCGGGACACTGGCGCGGCTGCCGAACCTGCGCCCGATCCGCATCGCCGCGGGGGCACTCGGGCCGGGCCTGCCGGAAACCGATCTTGTCGTTTCGCCCCAGCACCGGATGCTGCTGTCCTCGCCCATCGTGCGCAGGCTGTTCGATACAGACGAAGTCCTTGTTCCTGCCAAGAAGCTTCTCGGGCAACCCGGCATTGCCGAGGAAGCGGCGCAATCGGTCGAGTATTTCCACATCCTGCTGGACCGCCATCAGGTCGTGATCGCGAATGGCGCGCCCTCGGAAACCCTGCTGGTCGGGCAGATTGCCCTGCGCGCGCTGGGGGCCGAGGCGCGGCGAGAGATCGCGCTCATCTTCCCCGAGATCGCCTTGCCCGGTTTCGCGCCGGTTCCGGCGCGCCAGCTTGCCGCGCCACGCCGGATCGGCAAGCTGGTCGAACGCCATGTCAGGAACGGTCATCCTCTGTGCCAGCAGGTCAGGTCGGCTGCGAGCTGAAATCCGGCGCAGGCGATTCCTTGCCGGTCCCCTTGCTTCCGTGGGGCCGGAACCGGTCGTTGCGCGTTATCCTGGATCAAGAAGGTTCAGGAGCAGGACAATGAAGCTCGCATCCAGATTGGCCGCCGCGGGATTGGTGCTTGCCACTCTTGGCGCGGCGCCCGCGATGGCCGATCCCGGCAATGGGAAAGGCCATGGCAACGGGAACGGCAAAGAGCACGCGCGCTATGGCCACGATCAGGGCAAGCACGGCGACTATCACGGGCGAAGCAATTATGTCGCCGACTGCCCGCCGGGACTCGCCAAGAAGAACCCGCCCTGCATCCCGCCCGGCCAGGCCCGCAAATACGGGAACCGCGTCGGTGATACGCTGCGAGTCGGAGATTACATCGTGATCCGCGACCCGCACCGCTATGACCTCGAGCAGCGGCGGGGCTGGGATTACTATCGTGACGACGACCGCATCTATCGCGTCGACAGCGGCACCCGGAAGGTGCTGGCCGTCATGAACCTGATCGACGCCTTCACGAACTGAACGCAGGCAGAAAAAGGCCGGGCATTCCTGCGGATGCCCGGCCTTCACCGTTTTTCAAATACCCATCTTGACCGCGCCACCGGGGCGGCGCGGGGGCAGGGTCACATGGCCGCCAATTGCGCCAGCGCCGCACGGATGCGGGCCACGTCGTCTTCAAGCGCGGCCAGTTTGTCGCGGGTTTCCTCGATCACCTCGGGTTCGGCATGTTCGACGAACTTCGGGTTCGAAAGCCGCCCGCGCAGTCCGGTCGCGTCCTTTTCGGTCTTGGCCGCGGATTTCTCCAGCCGGGCGGTTTCGGCCTTCACGTCGATCATCTCGCCCACTGGCAGGGCAAAGCTTGCCCCCAGCGCCGCGACCGAGATCATGCCCGGACCCATCTTGCCGGCAGCGGGCGGATTGACGCGCGCCAGCCGCTCGATCAGCGGACCGTTCGCGGCCAGGGCTTCGCGTGCGGCCTCGTCCGCTTCGGTCACGATCAGGTCGGGGCGCGCCCCGGCCGGCACGCCGATCTGCGCGCGGGCGGAACGGATATTCTCGATCAGCTGGATCACCCAGTTCATCTGGCGATCGGCATCGGCGTCGATCAGCTCGGCACCGAATTCCGGCCAGTCGCCGTGGACCAGCATCTTCGGACGATCTCCGGTCAGCGCCCAAAGCTCTTCGGTCAGGAACGGCATGATCGGATGCAGCATGGTGTAGCACTGGTCCAGAACCCAGCCCATCGTCGCCAGCGTCTCGTCCCGATATTCGCCATCGAACAGCGGTTTCGAGAATTCGACATACCAGTCGCAGACCTTGCCCCAGACAAAGGCGTAAAGCCCGGTCGCCGCATCGTTGAAACGATAGCTGGCCAGCGCCTCGTCGGTCGCGATGCGGATGCGGGCGACCTCGCCGATGATCCAGCGGTTCACGACATGGGTGGGCTCGGGGCGCGCGCCACCGCCGCGCACGCCGTTCATCTCGGCAAAGCGGGTCGCGTTCCAGATCTTGGTGACGAAGTTGCGATTCGCCTCGACATGCTTCGGCCCCAGCTTCGGATCGCGGCCCATTGCCGCCATGCTGGTCAGGGTAAAGCGCAGCGCATCCGCGCCATATTCGTCGATCAGCGTCAGCGGGTCGATGACGTTGCCTTTCGACTTCGACATCTTCGCGCCCTTCTCGTCGCGCACCAGCCCGTGCACATAGACGGTGCGGAAGGGGACGTCGCCGACGACGGCCAGTTGCATCATCATCATCCGGGCGACCCAGAAGAAGATGATGTCGAAGCCGGTGATCAGCGTGCTGGTCGGGAAATAGCGCGCCAGTTCCGGCGTCTGTTCCGGCCAGCCCAGCGTTCCGATCGGCCACAGGCCGGACGAGAACCAGGTATCCAGCACGTCCGGGTCGCGCCAGACGGGATAGACCAGCCTGGTCGGATCCTGCGTCAGGTTGTAATCGGCCAGACCCTGCGAAAATGCGTCGATTGCTGCCTCGCGATCGGCAACCTCGATCACGCGGGCGATTTCCAGCGGCTGGGGCAGGCCCGCGATGCTGTCGCGGAACTTCTCGACCACCTCGGAGAAATGCGCGGCGGCATGGTGGATCTCGTCACGATGGACAAGGCCTTCCTCCAGCAGGGCGAAGATCTCGACATCGTCCAGCGCGCCGTCATTGTCGTCATCGACTTGGCCTTCGCGGCCCATGTCCAGCCCATACCAGACCGGGATCTGGTGGCCCCACCACAGCTGACGACTGATGGTCCAGGGCTCGATATTCTCAAGCCAATGGAAATAGACCTTTTCATGCTGCTCGGGCAGGATCTTCGTCGCGCCCGAACGCACGGCTTCCAGCGCGGGCCCCACGATCTTGGCGGTATCGACGAACCACTGGTCGGTCAGCATCGGCTCGATCACCACGCCCGAGCGGTCGCCGAAGGGCTGCATGATCGGCTTTGCTTCGACCAGAGGGCGGCGTTCCAGGTGCTCGGCCCCGGTTTCCTTGTCGATTTCCTTGTGCAGATAGGTGACGGCCAGACCCTCTGCGTTGATCTGCTCGATCACCGCCTTGCGGGCCTCGAACCGGTCCAACCCGCGCAGGTCATCAGGGACGAGGTTCACGTTCGAGACGTCGCCGACATCCTCGCCGCGCGCCGCGCGGGACGCGATCCCGGCGCTTTCGGCATAGCTGAGGCCGTCCTGGCGCATCGCGCCCTTGCCGTCCATCAGCGCGTAAAGCGGGATGTCGTTGCGGGTGGCGACGCCATAGTCGTTGAAGTCATGCGCGCCGGTGATCTTGACGGCGCCCGAGCCGAAATTCGGGTCCGGATATTCGTCGGTGATGATCGGGATCAGGCGGCGCAGGTGCTTCGGCCCGACGGGGATCTCGACCAGCTTGCCGACGATCGGGGCATAGCGGGCATCGTCGGGGTGAACCGCGACCGCGCCATCGCCCAGCATGGTTTCGGGGCGCGTGGTGGCGATGCTGATATAGTTGCGCGTCTCGCGCAGGATGACGGTCCCGTCCTCGTCCCGCTCGACATATTCATAGGTTTCGCCACCGGCCAGCGGATACTTGAAGTGCCACATATGGCCGGGAACCTCGCGGTTCTCGACTTCAAGATCGCTGATCGCGGTTTCGAAATGGGGATCCCAGTTCACCAGCCGCTTGCCGCGATAGATCAGGCCCTTGTCGTGCATCTCGACGAAGACCTTGATGACGGCGTCGTGGAAGTTGCCTTCCTGACCCTTGGGGGCACCGGGGGCGCCCGACATGGTAAAGGCGTTGCGCGACCAGTCGCAGGAGGCGCCAAGACGCTTCAACTGACCGATGATCGTATCGCCGGATTCCTGTTTCCAGGCCCAGACCTTCTGCAGAAAGGCCTCGCGCCCGATCTCGCGGCGGTTCGGTTCCTGACGCTGGGCCATCTGGCGCTCGACGACCATCTGGGTGGCGATCCCCGCATGGTCCTGGCCCGGCTGCCACAGCGTGTCGAAGCCGCGCATCCGGTGCCAGCGCACCAGGATGTCCTGCAGCGTGTTGTTCAGCGCGTGACCGATATGCAGACTGCCGGTCACGTTGGGCGGCGGGATCACGACCGAAAAGCTGTCCGCCCCCGGTTTCGCATTGGCTCCAGCGGCGAAAGCATCGCTCGCCGCCCATTCACCCGCGATCCGCGCCTCGGCCGTGCTCGCGTCGAAGTTCTTTTCCATGGCCATCTCGTCACCCCTTTGATCGTCAAGGGGATAGCGAAACACGGACAAAAGGCCAAGAGGCGCTAGGCCCTGAACCGTTGCGGAACCAGCTCGGGGAAGGGGAAATATTGCAGCCAGGGCAGCGCCTCGGTGCGGGCGCGCTGGAATGAGGGCCGCGCGAGCAGCCGCTCGAAATAGGCGGCAAGGGCGGGATGGCCCGCGAAGGGGTGGATCATCCCCGCGTAGAACAGCGCAGGTGCCGCCGCGCAATCGGCCAGACCGAAATCACCGGCCGCCCATTCCCGGCCCTTGAGGTGATGGTCCAGCGCGACATAGGCGCGCTCAAGCCGGTCGCGCACGAAGCGGCCGACCGGTTCTTCGACGCCCTCGCCCATGAACAGGCGCGCACCCACGATCTGCTGCATCACCTGCATGACCTGAAAGTCGAAGAACCGGTCCCATTGCCGCGCCGACAGCGCGGCGTCGGGGTCCGCCGGCAGCATCCGCACCTTGCCCGGATAATGCCGGTCCACATATTCGATCATCACCGAGGATTGCGACAGGATGACCCCGCGCGCATGGTCCTTCAACCCCGGCATCAGGCCCATCGGCTCGATCCCGGCCATCAGGGCGCGATCCTCTTCCTGACCAAGGTCGATCTGGTGGAAGGTGAAGGGCGCGCCGGTTTCATACAGCGCGACCAGCACCTTCTGGGTATAGGATGAGAGCGGGTGGCCATAGATGGTCAGCATCACGCGGCCTCGGCGAAATGTTCAAGCTGCGCGGCATGGGCCCGCTGGAAGGCGGGTCGCGCGATCATCCGCGCCAGATACTCGGCCAGCACCGGATGGGCCGCAAGCTCGCCCAGGCTGTCGACATTGCGCAGGACATCGGTCATCAGGATATCGGCGATGGTGAATTGGCCCGCCGCGATGAAGTCCCGATCCGCCAGAACCGGTTCAAGCTGTCGCAGGCGTTCATGCACGCGCGGCAGCGCCAGTTCCTCTGCCACCGCATTCCGGTCGAAGACGCGCGCCAGCGCCAGGGCCATCACCACGGGCTCAAGACTGTTCAGCGCCGCGATCAGCCATTGCTGGGTCTGGGCCCGTGCCTGCGGATCGCGGGGCAGCAGGCTGTCCTGTCCCTCGCCAAGATACAGAAGCATCGCACCGCTTTCGAACAGCGACAGTTCCCCGTCGCGCAGGATAGGCACCTGACCAAAGGGCTGGCGCGCATAATGCGCGGGCGTCCTTTCACGCACGCTGGTCGTCTCGATCTTATAGGGCAGGCCCGCTTCCTCGCAGGCCCAACGGATGCGCAGGTCGCGGATAAAGCCGCGGGCCATGTCAGGCACCCAGTCGAAGGTGGTGATTACAACAGTCATCGTCTCACTCCTTTCGGGCGAATTCCGCGTCGATCGAGATCGGGATCGGCTCGGTGAAAAATGCGTTCAGGCCGTAAGCCTGCGGGTCGATCTGCGTCTCGGCATGCAGGCCGATCAGGTCGCGGATCACGGGATTGCCGTTTTCGTCCCCGGTATAGCCCTTGCCCGCGCCGACAAGCTCGACCCGGAAGGTGGCGGGGTGGGTCTTGCCCATCAGTGTCAGTTGGCCGGATACGGTCCCGGCGGTATTGCTGTCAGCAGTGAAGCTGTCCGAGACGAAGCTGGCAGTCGGGTTTGCCGCGCCATTCAGATAGTCCTTGCCGGTCAGGATTTCGGCAAAACCCTCGACCGGGGTCGAGATCGAGGCGATCTCGACCTGCGCGGTCAGCTTGCTGGATCCGGGATCGTCGGGATTCCATTCCAGCACGCCGCTGACCTTGTCGAAGCGGAAGACACTGTAGGAAAAGCCCAGGTGCTGGACGCGGGCGATGACCCCGGTGTGGTAGTGGTCCAGGTTATAGGTGCCGGCCGCGGCGGCATGGTAATCCTTTTGCCCATGCGGCACGTCCGACGGCTTGATGTCCTGCGCCATGGCGGGCGTGGCGCAGAGCAGGGCGGCGATAATGGTCGCGCGGATCATCAGACATCCTCTTTCGGGCCGACGACCGAGAAATGGGCCCCCTGGGCGTCGCGGAAGAAGGCGATGAAGGCACCGCCCGGAACCTCGACCGGGCCATGCATCAGCGTGGCCCCGCCACCGGTTGCTCGCGTAATCGCGGAATCGACGCCGTTCACCCCGAAATAGGGCAGCCAGCACGGCACGGGCGAATTGCCCAGGCCCATCATCCCGCCGATATCGGCCCCGTTCCACGAGAAGAGCTGATAGGTGCCCATCTCTCCCATGTCGACGGCGGTCGAGCGGGTCCAGCCGAACAGTTCGGCATAGAAATCCAGCGCGGCCTTTGGGTCGGTCGACATCAGTTCGATCCAGTTGCCGTGGCTTTCCTTTCTTTGGTTCCAGGCACCGGATTCCACCGGGGGCTGGGGTTCCATCGGCAGGGGCTGAAGCACGCCGAAGGCCGCCCCCTGCGGATCCGACAGGATGGCGAAGCGCCCGGTCCCCGGAATGTCGGCAGGTTCGCGAAAGACAGTGCCGCCCAGCGTCTTGACCTTGGTCGCGGCGGCGTCGGCATCGTCCACGTCGAAATAGACCATCCAGAAAGGCGGAGTTCCGGCGCAGTCGTCCGGCATTTCGGCCAGCCCGGCGACCATGTCGCCGCCGTGGCTGGCCAGATGATAGGTAAAGCCGTCCATGCCGGCGTCGGCGATGCTCCAGCCGAACAGCTTGCCATAGAACTGATCGGCCTGGGGCAGGGCGCCCTTGTCGGTGGACAGCTCGAACCAGCAGGGTTTGCCGTGATACATGATCCGGTCCTCAGTTGCCGTCGAAGACGGGTTCGAACCCGCCCCACATCATCCGCATCCCGTCGAAGGGCATTTCGCCCATCTTTTCCATTTCGGGGTCGGACATCATCTTTTCATAGGCGGTGTCGGCGGTGGCTTTGTCGGGCCATTCGATCCACGAGAACAGGACCGTCTCGTCCTCTTTGGCCTTGGTGGCCATGTGGAAGTCCGTGACCTTGCCATGCGGGACATCGACGCCCCAGTTCTCGACCATGCGGACTGCGCCCGCCTTCTTGAAATAGGGCCAGGCCATTGCGGCGTGATCCACATATTTCTGCTTGTTCGCAGTCGGCACGGCCAGAAGAAATCCAGAGTAATACGTCATGCGTCATCCTCCTTTTCGCGGCGCGGGAAACGCCGCCCGAGTCGCAGGCTGGCACTTGAAGTAGTAAAAAGCAACTGTTAATATGAAAACATGATCGAGACAGGCCAGACTCCGCGAACCCGCTATGACGAAGGGTGCCTTGGTGCCCACGCGCTGAATTTCATCGGCGACCGATGGGCGCTGCTGGTCGTGCGCGAATTGATGTTCGCGCCCAAGCGCTTCCAGATGATCCGGGCGGGAATGCCGGGGATCACCGCCAGCGTCCTGACGCAAAGGCTGGGGCAGATGACCCAGACCGGTATTGTGCGCCATGACGCTGTGCTGGGAATTTACAGTCTGACCGAGCTTGGCCGTGCGCTGCACCCGATGCTGACCGAACTTTGCCGCTGGGCGCTGCTGCTGCCGGGGCATGATCCGAAGAAGTTCATCAGCATCTCGGCGCTGATGATCTCGATCTCGGCCACGGTGGATTCCGGTCGGGCAGCGGGATCACCGCTGCGCGCGGGGTTCCTGTCGGGCAGCGAGGGATTCGAGGTCACGATTTCCGCGCAGGGACTTCCGCAGGTCCGGGCCGTGCGTGAACCCAAGGGGGATTTCGTGCTGGCCGGCAACGGAAACGCACTGGCCGCCGCCGTCTATGGCCCCCCGCCAGCCGCGCTGGCCGCGGCGGGGCGCATTGCCCTGCACGGCGATCCGGCCGCCGCGCAGGAGTTCACCGGCTTTTTCAGCATTGCGCCTCAGACGAGGTCCAGCAGCGAATCGCCCGACGAGATCGTGCAGGCGCCCGCGGCTTCCTCGACCTGAAGCTGGGTCACGACGCCGCCATCTACCAGCATCGCATAGCGCTTCGAGCGGCCGTTGACCCAGCCCGCGCCTTCGATGTTCAGGCCAAGCGCCTTGGTATAGCTGCCATCGGCATCGGCCAGGACCTCGATCCCGGCATCGGCGGCGCCGGTGGCCTTGGACCATGCTCCCGCGACGAAGGGGTCGTTGACGGTCACGCAGACAACGCGCGAGACGCCTTTTGCGCGGAACTTGTCCGCGTTCTTCACGAAGCTCGGCATGTGGCTGTTCGAGCAGGTGGGCGTGAAGGCGCCGGGCACGGCGAAGATCGCGACGCGACCTTGCGACAGTTCGGCGATGTCGACCTCGGCCGGGCCGCTTTCGCCAAGTTTGAACAGTTTCCCGGCAGGCAGCTTGTCGCCTTGCGAAATGGACATGCGCATTCTCCATGAATTGCATCGATGCGGGCCGGACTATAGGCTCTGCGCCTCGGGCAAACCAGTAAGGTAAAGAATGAACATCGTGATCCTTGGTGCGGGGCAGGCGGCTGCCTCGATGGCGGCGAAATTGCGGGCGCTGGGGCATCAGGGCCAGATCACCGTGATCGGGGACGAAGCCGCGCCACCCTATCAGCGCCCGCCGCTGTCCAAGGCCTATCTGCTGGGCGACATGGGGCTGGACCGCCTGACACTGCGCGGCTCCGAATGGTGGGACGAACAGGGCATCACCCTGCGTCTGGACGAACGCGCGACGGCGATCGACCGCGACCGCCGAGCCGTGCTGACCGACCGTGGCGAATACCCCTATGACGCGCTGGCGCTGACGCTGGGCGCAAGCCCGCGCCGCCTGCCCGACGCACTGGGGGGCAGCCTGCCGGGCGTCCATGTCGTCAGGAACCTGGCCGACATCGCCCGGGTAAAGCCCGGGCTATTGCCCGGTCGCCGGCTTGTGGTCGTCGGCGGCGGCTATATCGGACTTGAGGCGGCGGCCGTCGCCCGCAAACTGGGGTTGGAGGTCACGCTGGTCGAGGCCGCGCCTCGCATCCTGGGCCGCGTCGCCGCCCCAGAGACCGCCACGATGATCCGCGACCTGCACCATGCGCATGGCGTCGAGATCGTCGAAGGCACTGCGATCGCACGCATCACCGGTGAGGCGCAGGCGGATGGCGTGATGCTGGCCGATGGCCGCCACCTTCCCGCCGATCTGGTCATCTGCGGCATCGGGATCGCGCCGGAAACCGCGTTGGCCGAAGCGGCCGGGCTGGTCCTGGACAACGGCATCGCCACCGATGCGCAGGGCCGGACCTCGGACCCGGCGATCTGGGCGGCGGGCGATTGCGCCAGCTTTCCGGTCCCGGAGGGCCGGATGCGGCTGGAAAGTGTCGGGAACGCCATCGACATGGCCGAGGCTGTCGCCGCGAACATCCTGGGCGTGGGGGCGGATTATGTCCCGAAGCCATGGTTCTGGTCCGACCAGTTCGACGCCAAGTTGCAGATCGCCGGGCTGAACAGCGGGTTCGACCGGGTAGTGACGCGGCCGGGCGCGGGGGCGCATGGCGGCTCGGTCTGGTATTTCCGGGACGGCCGGCTGATCGCTGTCGATGCCCTGAACGACGCCCGCGCCTATATGATCGGCAAGCGCCTGATCGAGAGCGGCAGATCCCCCACGCCCGAGGCCGTGGCCGAAGCCTCCGAACTGAAGGCGTTGATGTGATGCGGATCATCGGGGGCAATCTTCGCGGGCTGAAGCTGGCCGATGTGGGCGAGGGAGACCGCGCCGCGCATCTGCGTCCGACCACCGATCGGGTGCGCGAGTCGATCTTCAACCTGCTGGTCAACGGCACGCATGGCAATCCGATCCCCGGCGCGCGGGTGCTTGACCTGTTCGCGGGCACAGGCGCACTGGGGCTTGAGGCGCTGTCGCGCGGTGCCGCCCGCGTCGCCTTCGTCGATGACGGGGTCACGGCCCGTGCGCTATTGCGCGAAAACATCGAAAAGGCCCGCGCCATGGGTGTCACCGATGTCTGGCGGCGCGATGCCACCGACCTTGGCATCAATCGCAGCCCCGGTTTCGATCTGGTCTTTCTGGACCCGCCCTATGGCAAGGGGCTGGGGGAAAGGGCGCTGGCCACCGCATTGGCCGGTGGGTGGATCGCGCCCTCTGGCATGGTCGTCTGGGAAGAAGCCGCGCCCCCTCCGCCGGTCGAGGGGCTGGAACGGATCGACCAGCGCAAATACGGCGATACCGTCATCACGCTGCTGCGCCCCGCCCAACCCTAGGTCGCGCGGTCCAGCTTGGTCGACAGGTGGATCAGGCTTTCGCTTGACCTGACGCCCGTCAGACTGCCGATCTGGTCCAGCACATCGTCAAGCTGGCTGGTCGAAGTGGCGGCAAGTTGCAGCAAAAGATCGACGCGTCCGCTGGTGGTGTGGACGCGCTCGACCTCGGGCAGGCTGCGCAACCGGGTCAGGATCGCGCCTTGCGAGCGCGGCTCGATCGTCAAAAGGCAGGTCGCACGGATCCGGTTTTCGCGCGCGGCATCGCCAAGTCGCAGCGTATAGCCGGCAATCGCGCCCGAGGTTTCCAGCCGTTCCAGCCGGGCCTGTACGGTCGATCGCGCGACTTTCAGGCGCCGCGCCAGCACCGCCACCGATTGCCGCGCATCCTGCGCAAGATGGGCCAGAATGCCCCGGTCAAGCTCGTCCAAACCCAGTCCTGTCATATTGCTTCATTCTTCGTCGATTTAACCGATCTGGTGCCCGATTGCACCCTTTTCATTGGTCAAATCGAACGAGGCAGGGTGCATGATGACCTTGCTGCCGCGCCCGATGCCAAGTGGAAGGACTTGCCAATGGGACTGACTGAGCGCAACGGACCCAAGGCCGCGTGGGAAAACCCGGCCCAGATCATCCGTGTCCTGGCCCCCGAAAATCCGGTCATGGTCTTTGATGCGGCGCGGCTGCGCCGGGTTGCAAGACGCTTCCTGAAGGGGTTTCCGGGCATGGTCACCTATGCCGTCAAGGCGAACCCGGACGAGGCCGTCATCCGCACACTGATCGCCGCAGGGATCAGGGGCTTCGACGTCGCCTCTCCCTACGAGATCGACCTGATCGGCCGGCTGTCTCCCCAGGCGGCGCGGCATTACCACAATCCCGTCCGGTCGCAGATGGACATCGCCCATGCCGTCGGGGCGGGGGTGCGCTGCTGGTCGGTGGACAGCCTGACGGAACTGCACAAGCTTTTCGACCGCGTGCCCGCTGAGGGATGCGAGATTTCCGCCCGCTTCAAGGCGCAGCTTCCGGGCGCGGCCTATGACTTCAACTCGAAATTCGGCGCTTCGCCCGAAGTCACGGCGGAATTGCTGCGCCAGATCGCCGGACGGGGCTATGTCCCGTCGCTGACCTTCCATCCCGGGACGCAATGCAGCGACCCCCGCGCGTGGGAGGCCGGGATCCGCGCCGCTGCCGTGATCTGTCGTGAAGCCGGGGTCAGGGCGCGGCGGCTGAATCTGGGCGGAGGCTATCCCTCGCATCGCACTGGGCGGGCGCCGGACCTGACGGCGATCTTTCACGCGATTGCGGGGGCCACGGCCGCCGCCTTCGGTTCCGATCCGCCCCAACTTGTCTGCGAGCCGGGACGCGGGCTTTGCGCGGATGCGTTTTCGCTGATCACCCGCATCAAGGCCGTACGTGACGGCGGCGACATCTTCCTGAATGACGGCACCTATGGCGGGCTGTCCGAACTGCCGGTGATGGGCAACCTGACGCGCCTGGACTTGCTGACCCCCACCGGCGAACGCCGCATGGGGGCGCTCCGGCCCCGAACGGTCTTTGGACCCACCTGCGACTCGATTGATCGCCTGCCGGGTGAATTGCTCCTGCCCGAGGACGTGGCAGAGGGTGATTATCTGGTCTTTCACGGGGCAGGTGCGTATTCCACCGTCACCAATACCCGCTTCAACGGCTTTGGGCAGATGCAGCACCTGTCTGTTAGGACAGTTTTGTAATCCCGCAATTTTCGCGTCGTATTTCCATGCTAGCGTCCGGCCATGGACCACGATTGCGCATCAATCTGCCAGGTGGTGCTGATGGACGGCACCTTCGCCTCTCTGACCGAGGGCAGGAAGTCCTCGATTGCGCGCATCCATGCGATGTTGTCGGGCGAACAGGGCGCGGTCCCGGCGCGGGTTCAGCTTCACTATGCTCCCGGCCAGCAATGGGCGGCGTGGCGCACCCTGCCGCAACTGGTCAGCGGGCAGTCTCTGGACCAAAATATTCATGCCGCATACGCTTGGCTCGCCCGGCATTGGCGGCCGGGGAACCCGCTGTATTTCTTCGGCTATTCCCGTGGTGGCATCGGGGTCTGTGCGCTGGCCGACATGATCGAGCGCCTTGGCCTGCTGAAGCCTGAACATGCCAGCGACACGAATATCGGCGCGGTCTGGGATCTGTACCGCCACGGTCGGGGGGCGGCACCAGGACCGGGCCTTTGTCATCCCGAGGTACCGATCCGCATGGTCGGTCTTCTTGACACGGTGATGTCGCTGGGGGTGCGTCTGCCCTTTCTCTGGACTGTATCCGAGCCGGGCTTCGACTATGCCAAGGGGTATCTTGCCGGCAATGTGCAGCAGGGCGTCCATGCCCTGGCGCTGGACGAGACGCGACTTGCCTTTGCCCCGATCCTGTGGGGCGGGGCCGGTCAACGGGCCGAACAGGCGTGGTTCCGCGGCTGTCACGCGGATATCGGCGGGCAGTTGGGCGGCCATGAATTTGCCCGTCCGCTGGCAAATCTGCCGCTGGTCTGGCTGATGTCGCGGGCCGAGGAGGCAGGGCTTCCCCTGCCGGACGGCTGGCGGCGACACCATCCCTGCGACGTGGACGCGCCGCAGCTTGGGTCATGGCACAGCTGGGGCAAGGCATTCCTGATGCGCGCGCCGCGACGCGCGGGGCTGGACGGGACCGAGACGATCCACCATTCGGTTCCGCAGCCCTATTCCGGCCCAGCCGAACTTGGCGGCAACCTGGCCGGGGCCGTGCCGGAACCCGCGGCCCGGCGCCTGCGCCTGTGGCCGTCGCGGGGCGGAACCGACAACTCGGCGACCGCCTGAGGGCGCGAGCCGCTCAGCGTCAGGCGACGTGGGGCAATTCCCCCCGCGGCGTCAGACCAAGTGCGCCACAGACCTTCAGCACCAGCTCGGGCTTGTTCAGCGTATAGAAATGCAGCTTGTCGACGCCGCCTTCGACCAGCTGCTCGCAAAGTCGCACGCAGACATCCAGGGCAAGGCGCGCTTCGCCCTCTTTCCCGGCTTGGGCAAAGGCCTCTTCGGCCCATGCCGGGACCGAGGTGCCGCAGCGTTCGGCAAAACGACGTGCCCCGGCCCAGCTTTGGATCGGCAGGATGCCGGGAATGATGGCGGCCGTCACGCCCGCGCGCTCGCACTGGTCACGGAACCGGAAGAACGTGTCCGCATCGAAGAAGAACTGCGTGATCGCGCTGCTGGCCCCGGCATCGGACTTGCGCTTCAGCCAGGCCACGTCGGCGAGGGTGTCGGGGCTGTCGGGATGCGGTTCGGGATAGGCGCCGCAGCGGATGGTCATGTCGCCGCGCGCGGCGATCGCCTCGATCAGCTCGACCGAATTCGCGAAACCGTCCTCATGGGGTGTGAAGCGGGCCTGACCCTGGGGCGCGTCGCCGCGCAGGGCCACGATCTCATGAACACCGGCGGCCGCATAATCCGCGACGATCCGCAACGTTTCTTCGCGGGTCGCGTCGACGCAGGTCAGGTGGGCCGCGACGTTCAGGCCGTAATGGCTGGCAAGGGCGGTCACCGCCTCGTGCGTCAGCTGGCGGGTGGTGCCGCCCGCGCCATAGGTCACCGAGACGAAATCCGGGCCCAGTGGCGCCAGCGCGCGGGCCGTGTCCCACAGCCTGAACGACTGGTCCAGATTCCGCGGGGGGAAGAATTCGAAGCTGACGGCTGGGGTGATCATGACAGTGTCCTTTTCTGTCGGGGCTTGTGACATGACACGGGACGTGAGACAAATTCATAATCCTCAAGATCGTGATGAGTTTCATTCAAGATGCACCTTGAGCTTCGCCACCTTCGCAGCCTGCGCGCCATTCATGAACAGGGCGGCCTGGCCCGCGCGGCCGAGATCCTGAACCTGACCCAATCGGCGCTGTCCCACCAGATCAAGGCGCTGGAGGAACAGGCGGGGGTCGAGCTGTTCCTGCGCAAGACCAAGCCCCTGCGCCTGTCCGCTGCCGGGATGCGGCTTTTGCGCACGGCCGAGCAGGTGCTGCCGCTGATCGATTCCGCCGAGGCCGAGTTTCGCGCGGTTGAGCTGGGCCGCGCCGGACGGCTGCATGTCGCGATGGAGTGTCACCACTGCTTCGACTGGCTGCTTCCCGTGCTGGACCAGTTCCGCCGCGCCTGGCCCGAGGTCGATCTGGACATCCGCACCAGCCTGGCACTGAAGGCGCTGCCCGCGCTGGTGCGGGGGCAGGTGGATCTGGTGATCTCGTCCGATCCCGAGGAAATGCCGGGCGTCACCTATCAGCCGCTTTTCGACTATGCGCCGACGATGGTGGTGCCCGCGAACCATCCTCTGGTCGCCAAGGGCTACGCCGATCCCGCCGATCTGGCGGGCGAGACGCTGATCACCTATCCGATGGATCGCGCACGGCTGGACGTTTTCTCGCAATTCCTGGATCCGGCGGGGGTAACGCCCGCACATCACCGGCAGGTCGAACAGACCGCCGTCGCGCTGATGCTGATCGCTTCGGGGCGGGGGGTCGCGGTGATGCCCGACTGGGTGCTGCGCGCGCAGGCCGGCAATCCCGAACTGGCGCTGCTGCCGCTTGGACCGGACGGCATGCTGCGTCGCCTGTATGCCGCGCTGCGCGAAGATGACCTGTCGCAACCCTACATGGCCCATGTCCTGCGGCTGGTCAGGACTGAGCCGGTGCGGATGATGCGGGGCCTGTCCTATGCCCGGACCACACGTCGGATGCCCGAGGATGGCCGCGCAGGGGTTTGACATTGCGCGACAATCGCCCGATGAATCGCACTCGTCCCCTCGCGTCCGGGATTGCCATGAACGATCTTTCGCAGGACCAGAACCTTAGCGTCGAGCTTTCCGGCGACAGCCTGCGGCTGGGCGGATCCTTTACGGTCTGGACCTTGCCCCAGCTTGCGGCGCCGGTTCCCGCATTGCGCCGCATCGACCTGTCGGGACTGACCCGGCTGGATACCGCCGGGGCGAATTACCTTGCCGGTTGCGCCGCGCAGGGCATCGCGATCGAGGGGCTCAGCGAGACGCAGGCGAAGCTGGTCGACACGGTCGCCGCCGCGCGCCCGGTGCCGGATGCCGAACGCAATGCGCCGCGCGGCTGGCACGCGCTGCTTGAGGGGATCGGCCGCGGCGTCGTGGGTGCGCTGATCTTTTTGCGAGAGATCGCGGAATATCTGGGCCGCTTCCTTGCCGCGCTGGGGCGCGCGATCCTGCATCCGACGGATTTCCGGCTGACCTCGCTGGTGCATCATTGCCAGGAAACCGGCTTGCGCGCGGTGCCCATCGTCGCGCTGATGTCCTTTCTGATCGGGGTTGTGCTGGCCTTTCAGGGCGCGGCGCAGCTCAGCCAGTTCGGGGCCGAGATCTTCGTGGTCGAACTGATCTCCATCTCGATCCTGCGCGAGCTGGGCATATTGCTGACCGCGATCATCGTTGCGGGGCGAACCGCATCGGCGCTGACCGCCTCGATCGGGTCAATGAAGATGCGCGAAGAGATCGACGCCATGCGCACGCTGGGCATGGACCCCGACATGATCCTGATCCTGCCACGGGTGCTGGCGCTGATCATCACGCTGCCGATCCTGGGCCTGATCGCCAATATCGCGGGCCTGATCGGCGGGGCGATCATGTGCTGGATCGAGCTGGGAATCTCGCCTTCGATGTTCCGCTATCGCCTGATCTCGGAAACCGGGGTCGAGCATGTGATCGTCGGGTTGAGCAAGGCCCCGGTCTTTGCGCTGGTGATCGGCGTGATCGGCTGCCACGCGGGAATGAAGGTCGGCAAGGACGCGGAATCGCTGGGCGCCCAGACCTCGAAGGCGGTGGTCAACGCGATCTTCGCGGTGATCGTCATGGACGCCCTGTTCTCGATCTTCTTTGCCGAGGTCGGGTTGTGAGCGCGAATGTCATCGAGGTCAGGGGCCTGCGCACCCAGTTCGGCGATCATGTGGTGCATGAGGCGCTGGACCTGGACCTTCGCCGGGGCGAGATCCTGGGCGTGGTCGGCGGATCGGGGACCGGGAAATCGGTCCTGCTGCGCACCATCGTCGGGCTGATCCGCCCCGCAGCCGGAACCGTCAGCGTGCTGGGACAGGATGTCCGCCAACTCAGCGGACCCGCGCGTGAAGCGTTGGAGCGGCGCTGGGGCGTCATGTTTCAGGACGGCGCGCTGTTCTCGGCCCTGACGGTGCAGGAAAATGTCGAGGTGCCGCTGCGCGCGGTCCCCGGCCTGGACGATGCCCAGCGGCAGGCTTTGGCGCAATTGAAGGTGTCGATGGCGGGCCTGCCCTGGAGTGCGAATGCCAAGTATCCGGCCGACCTGTCGGGCGGGATGAAAAAGCGTGCGGGACTTGCGCGCGCGCTGGCGCTTGACCCCGAGATCGTCTTTCTGGACGAACCGACCGCCGGGCTGGACCCGATCGGCGCCGATGCCTTCGACCGGCTGATCGTTGCACTGCGGGATGCGTTGAACCTGTCGGTGTTTCTGGTCACCCATGACCTTGATACGCTTCACGCCTGTTGCGATCGCATCGCGGTCCTGGCTGAGAAGAAGGTGCTGACCACCGGAACGATGGCCGAGATGCTGGATGTCCAGCATCCTTGGGTCCACGAATATTTCCACGGCCCCCGTGCCCGTGCCGCCGTAGCCGACAAGGAGTAGACAGGATGGAAACCAAGGCCAATTTCGTCCTGATCGGTGCCTTTACGCTGGCGGGTTTCCTGGGCTTGCTGGCGTTTACGATGTGGTTTGCCAAGCTGGAGCTGAATCGCCAGTTCGCCTATTACGACGTCTATTTCCCCGAGGTATCGGGCCTTGGCGTGTCGTCCGAGGTGACGTTCGCGGGCCTTTCCGTCGGAAAGGTCGTAGAGATGCGCCTGTCCCAGGATGTGAACGGTGCCGTTCGCGTGCGTGTCGAGGTGGCCGAGGACACGCCGATCCGCACCAATTCCCGTGCCTCGATCGAGATTCAGGGCGTTACCGGGGTGACGAACGTGGCGATCACCTCGGGCAGTCCCGATGCGCCGCTGCTGCGCGAGGTCAATCCCGACGAGGTTCCGGTGATCCTTGCGAACCGTTCGGCCCTTCAGACGCTGAGCGATCAGGGCCCCGAGATGATCTCGCGGTTGAACACCGTGGCCGAGCAGATGACCCACCTGTTGGGCCAGGACAACCAGGATAGGGTGCGCAGCATCCTGGACAATGTCGAACGCTCCAGCTCCAATCTGGACCGCGCGCTGTCCGATGTGACCAAGGCCACCGATTCCATCGCTGCGGCGGCCAGCGACATTTCCGCCTTCGGGAACCGGCTGGACAGTCTGGGCGAGGCCGCCGAGAAGACGCTGGGGAACGCCGATGACGCCTTTGCCCGCTTCAACCAAAGCGCGGACAAGGCCGATCGCGCGCTCGACGCGGGCACCGCGGCACTGGACGAGGTCCGCGGCTATGTCTCGGGCGATCTGCGCGGCCTGACGCAGCGGCTGGACCAGACGGCCGCCACCCTGCAGGCAGACGTGGCGCGTCTGGGCGAGCGAAGCGGGCAGACGCTGGACAAGCTGGACACGGCGC
The DNA here is from genome assembly GCF_031854425.1 of Paracoccus broussonetiae. NCBI lineage: Bacteria > Pseudomonadati > Pseudomonadota > Alphaproteobacteria > Rhodobacterales > Paracoccaceae > Paracoccus > Paracoccus broussonetiae. The sequence goes on from NZ_JAVRQI010000011.1 coordinate 160,220, forward strand.
TGGATGTCGGCGGGCGCACCCTTGCATCGGCCGAGCGCGCATTTGACGGCGCCGACCGCATCATCAACTCTGAGGTCGGGCCAGTTGCGGCCGACCTGCGCGCCACGCTGGCCCGCTTCAACGAGACGATGGAGCGCGTGACCGAGGATATTCCCGCCATCACCGCGAAGCTGCGCGATGCCGCCGACAGTGCCGATGGCGCCTTTGCCAGCCTGCGCACAATGCTGGACGGGGCGCGTGCGCCGGTCCAGAGTTTCACCCGTGACGCGCTGCCGCAGATCTCGCGCATGACGACCGAATTGCGAGATCTGGTCCGCAATGTGAACCAGCTTGTGACCGCCCTGCGCCGCAACCCGGCGCAGATCATCACCGGGCCCAAGACGCCCGAATTCCGCCGCTGAGAGGTGCCATGACCCGCCTGACGACCCTGACCCTGCTGGCCGCGGTGATGCTGTTGCCGGGATGCGCTGCGATCTCGGCCCTGTCCGGGGGACCGAACCGCGACGTTTTCGAGCTGCGCCCGCTGTCGGACGCGTCGAAAACCTGCGGCCGCGGCAGGATCGCCGAACTGGTGATCGAGGAGCCGAAGGCCCGTGGGACCCTGAACACCGAACGGATCATGATCCGACCCTCGGCCCTGCAGACGCAATATCTGCCGGATGCCCAATGGGGCGACACCGTCCCGGTCACGCTGCAGAACCTGCTGGTCCGCGGCTTTGGCACCTATGACGTCTTCACCCATGTCGGACGCGCGCCGCTGGGTGCGGCCGGGGATTATGCCCTGATCAGCGAGATCAACGATTTCAACGCCGAGGTCTCGGGCAAGGGCGCCATCGTCAAGCTGTCGGTCAATGCCCAGCTCGTCAACGAGATGAGCGCGACGGTCGTGGCGCGGGGGCAGTTCAGCGCCTCGGCCCCGTCGCCATCGACCCGCACGGACGACCTGATCCCGGCTTTCGATGCGGCGGGCCAGCAACTGCTGGCGCAGATGACGGATTGGGGCCTGCGCGGCGTCGGGGTCAATCCCGGCAATTGCCGCTGAGGGGCAAGAATGGGGAAGCCCCGGTCGGGGCTTCCCGGATTCAGGTCAGGCTTCGACCGCGGTGATTTCATAGACGAAGGACTTCGCGTCCAGTTCGTCCACCACCTTGTCGCCGATCGTGGCCTGCGGATACATCATGAAGGGCAGGATGCCGTCGCGGCCGGGCAGGCGCAGATCCTCGGCCGTGTTATAGGCGACCCAGTTGCCTTCCCAATTGCCGAACAGCGCCGCATCGACCTGCGCGACCAGCGGATCCTTGGGATCCTTGATCCAGGTCTCGGTCTCGGCGCGCATGACCTTCAGGACGTCGGCGGGGTCCATCGCCACCCAACCGTGACCGGACAACCAGACCTCGGCCCGGCAGTGCTGGGCGCCGGTGATCTTGTCGCTGTTCGCGCCAAGCTGCTTGTAGCCGAAGGCCGAGGGCGCGACGCGGACCCCGAACACGTCCCGCGCCGGTACGCCCGAGGCGCGGGCCAGCCCGACGAACAGCCCGTTCAGATCGGCGCATTTCCCGCCCAGTCCGGCGGTGGTCAGCGTGGCCACGTTGTTGCCCGGACCGCAGCCGGGCGTGTCCATGTTGCGATAGCAGTTCGAGACGATCCAGGCATAGATCGCGCGCACCTTGTCGACATCCGTGGTGGCACCGGCGGTGATCTTCTGCGCGGTTTGCGCGACGATCCCGTCCAGCGGCTTCTGGGTCGAGGCCTTCAGCGCCGCCCGCAGTACTTCGGGATCTTCGGACACGTCCGAGCTGCTGGACCAGTCGATGGTGCGGTTTCGGGTCTCGAACCGGCTGACCAGTTCAAGATGCGGCGCGCCGCCGCCCTCGAAGGTCGCGTGCAGGAATTTCGCGCCGCTCGGATCGGTGACCAGCCGCGCCGCTGTGGCGTTACCCGTCCAGTTGTCGTCAAGGCTGCGCTGGTAATCTGTGGTCAAAGACGGAACCGGCAGCCAGACCTGCGCCGGTCCCTGACCCTGCGGCAGATCGATCACGGTGCGGGTCTGGAATTGCCGCCAGTCCGAGGCGGCGGGGGCATAGGTCCGGTCGCCCGCAAACGCCCGGCGCGCGAACCCGCCCAGCATCGGCGTGGCTCCGGCAAGTAGCGCCAGTTTCAGGATATGTCGACGAGAGCTCGCGATCATGGGCTAACCTTTCATCAGGGTTGCGTAACGGCGGAACTTCGACCCAGCCTAGTCCCGATGGGGCCGTGTCTCAACATCGCATTCGGGATCGCCAAGCGCCGCGCTGACGGTTTTCGCGATCATCGCGGGAACGGTGGGCGACATGCCCACCGGCTGCAGCACGCGTCCCGCAAAGCCCGCCTTGGCCAGAGCGGCGGGCAGGTCGTCCGTCACATGCTCGGCGCGGGTCGCGAAAAGCGGCAGGCAAAGACTTTGCGCGGGCAGGTCGCGCGCGGCATCGGCCAGGAACGGCGCCTCCTCGATGAAGCCGCAAGAGGTGTGGGCGCAATGTGGTGCCAGCGCCCCGGCCATCGCCAGCGCGGCCGAGGCGGGTGCGCGCGAACGGCCCGATCCATGCGCCGCGATCAGCACATGGGTTCGGGGCAGGGACCAGCCCTGATCCGACGCGGCGGCGGCGAGCATGCCAAGACACAGGTCGGGCAGGCCGGGATCGCTGCCGAACGGGGGCAGGACCCGGGCCCGATCCGCGCCGCAAAGCGCCAGCCTGCGCGGCAGTTCGCTGCGCGTGAACCAGCCCTCGGCCATGAACATGGGATAGACGAGATGGTCGTTTCTGGCCACGTCCAGCGCGCCGGGCATGGCAAGTGTCGCGCCCCGGACGCGGATCCCGGAAAGCCGGGCCGCGACTTTGGCCGCCAGATCCTCGACCGCCGCCTGTTGCGGGCCGGGATCGCCCGGCTGGCCGTGGGCGACGATCAGGACCTCAGGCACGGAAGGCGGCGGCGAAGGGCTCGGGGATGGCGAAGGCCGTCAGCGCCAGCGCGCGCGCCGTGGCCGACATCTTTCGCGCCGTCTTTTCGACGATCCGCTGCAATTCCGCGGGATCGCGCCCTTCGGCAAAGGGGCCAAGATACCAGCGGATGAAGGTGAAGCAGGCGACGTCCTCCATCGCCTGAACCTCGTCATCGCGCTTGATCCCCTGCTTGGTCAGCATCCGTTCGACATGGGCGATGTCATCGGCACCATAGCCCGCATCGCCCATGATGCCTGCGACGCGCGCGGCATGGCGGCGGCCCTGTTCGGTGCGCCAGGCCAGATAGCCGGGCCTGTCCATCGGGTAATCGCTGCGCGGCAGGGACCAGCGCTCGATATGCTGGCCGCGGCAGGCGATGCGCAGCGGTTCAGAGGCCGCGGGATACAAAGCCTCTTGTTCGGCGCTCATCCGGCGGCCGTATAGCAGCGCCTCGGGCTGGCCGTCGGTCGTCAGGGTCGGATCGGCGGAATTGGCCTTGTCGATGGCGTCGAAAGCGGTCTGAAGGCGGGTCATGGGCATCCTCTTTTGCGACCATCATGGCGCAGGCATCTGCGGCGTCAACGCGCATTGCCGCAGCGCAGGCCCAAGGCTAGGGTCGCGGGCATGGATTGGACAGAATTCGCATTGGCCCTGGCGGTCTTTCTTGGATCGCATGTGATCCCGATGCGCTTTCGTGCGCCCTTGATCGCGCGACTGGGGCGCCGGACCTATCTGGTCGGCTACAGCCTGCTGTCGCTGGCGCTGCTTTACTGGCTGATCCTGGCCGCCGGTCGCGCCCCCTTTGTCGAACTGTGGCCGCAGCAGCTCTGGATGCGCTGGCTGGTCAATATCGCGATGCCGGTCGCGATCGCGGCGACCTGCCTTGGCGGAATGGCCGGGTTGATGGCGGGGCTGACGCTGTGGGCCGGAACGCATCTTCTGGCCAATGGCGATCTTGCCCATGCCGTGCTGTTCGGCCTGCTGCTGGCCTATGCCCTGTTCGGGCTGGCCATCAGTCTAAGAAAGGGCGTCACGATCCGGACAGGGTGGCAGCGCATCGTCGCGGTGCCGTTGATCTGGGGGGCGCTGTTGCACCTGCATCCGTTGCTGATCGGGGTCAGTCCGCTACCATAGGCTCGGGAGGGCGAAATCCTTCGGGAATCCGGTCGTGCCCGTCAAGGATCAGGTCCGCCAGCATCCCGGCCGCCGAGGGGGCCATGGCAAGGCCGATCTTGAATCCCCCGTTCGCCACGTAATGGCCGGGACGTCCCGGCCAGGGGCCGACGATCGGGGCGCGGGACTTGGCGCGGGGCCGGATGCCCGCCCAGCGATCGACGACCGGCGCATCGGCAAGGGCGGGGCACAGCGCCCGTGCCTTGTCGATCAGCGCGTCAAGCTGCGCGTCCGTTCCCGTATCCGTCGCATCGCGTTCCGAGGTCGAGCCGACGGCGACGGTCCCGTCCGCATGCGGAACGATATGCAGACTGTCGGCAAAGACCTGCGGCTGGTCGGCCATGTCAAGCGCCAGCAGCGCCGACTGGCCCTTGACGCCGTTCCCGCCAAAGGATTGCAGCCCTGCGACGCCGGTTGCCCAGATCGCGGGACGATCGGGGGCGGGGGTTCCCTCGACGATCTCGCCGCCTTTGGCGCGGATGGCTGCGGCCAACGCCTCTCCGGCGCGGCGCGGGCTGATCCGCGCGGTCAGCCGGTCCACCAGCCACAACCCCGTGGCCGAGACAGGCACCAGTCCCGCCTGTGGCCGGTCGGTCAGCTCCATCCCCGCCCAATCGGGCCAATGGGCGCGCGCCGCCTCGATCCGGTCGCGCATCCGCTCTTCGGCACCGGGGGGAACGGGCTGGATGCGCCCCGTCCGGGCATAGCCGGGATCTGTTCCACCCGCCGCGGCGACCTCGGCCCACCAATCGCTGGCGGCGATCAGGGCCTCAAGCTGGGTCTGCTTCTTGTCGTTCCAGTTTTCGGGGGCATGGGGCGCCAGAGCGCCGACATGCCCGCCCGAGGCGCCGGCGCCGATCCGCACGGCCTCGAACACCTGCACCGGCTGGCCGCGGCGCAGCAGTTCCCACGCGCAGGCCAGCCCGAAGACGCCCGCCCCCGCGACGGTCAGTTTTGCGCTTGCCATCCGGATACCCCATGTAGCATCTGCCCCGGTAAAGGAGTTAGCGCGGATGAACGATCCCGACCAGAGCAGTGCCGACCTTGATTGGCGCGACGGCGCGATCCCTGTTTCTCGCCGCTTCGACGATCCCTATTTCAGCCTGAATGGCGGGTTGGACGAGACGCGCCATGTCTTTCTGGCGGGAAACGATCTGCCGGGCAGGCTGGTCCCCGGCTTTCATGTTGCCGAACTGGGATTCGGCACTGGACTGAACCTGCTGGCGCTGGCGCAGGTGGCGACCGATCCTGTTCGCTTCACCAGTTTCGAGGCGTTTCCAATGGACCCCCAGGAACTGGCGCGGGCCCATTCCGCCTTTCCCGAACTTGCGGCGCTGTCTGCGCAGTTGCGCGACGGCTGGCCCCACCGCCGCTTTCGCGTGGGCCAGGTCGAGGCCGAGATCATCGAGGGCGATGCCCGCACGGCGCTGCCCGCCTGGACGGGCAGGGCGGATGCCTGGTTCCTGGACGGCTTCTCTCCCGCCAAGAACCCCGAGCTTTGGGGAGAGGATCTGATGCGGCAGGTGGCGCTGCATACCGCTCCGGGGGGCAGTTTCGCGACCTATACCGCTGCGGGCCATGTCCGGCGCGCCTTGGCCGCTGCGGGCTTTCAGGTCAGCCGGGCGCAGGGTTTCGCGGGAAAGCGCCACATGAGCAGGGGGTCGCTAGCGCCTGACCTCGGGGATGCGTGAGGGCGCATAGCTGGCCGCCTGATGCGGCGGCCGCCCGCGCGTCGCCCCCCAGAAGGCAGGTCCGCCCCGGCGCAGAAAGACCGGCAGCGTCAGCAGGCCTCCCGCGATGAAACCCGCGGCATGGGCGATATAGGCGACGCCGTCCTCTTGCTGCAGCAGCGCGCCCGACACCAGTTGCAGGCCGAACCACGCCAGCAGCAGCACCCAGGCCGGGATGGTGAAGCGCTTGAAGAAGATGATGATGATCGCGATCACATCGACGCGGGCACGCGGGAACAGCAGAAGATAGCCCCCCATCACCCCCGCGATCGCGCCCGAGGCCCCGACCATGGGCACGGCGCTTTGCGGATCCGCCAGCACCTGCCCCCCTGCCGCCGCAAGGCCGCAGGCAAGGTAAAAGACCAGGAATCCAACCGGACCCATCTGGTCTTCCAGATTGTCGCCAAAGACCCACAGGAACAGCATGTTCCCCGCGATATGCATGATCCCGGCATGCAGGAACATGTGCGTGATCAGTCCCCACATCCAGAACCCTTGCGAAACCGCCGCCGGGTAAAGTGCAAGCCGGTCCCAAAGCCCGGACATCCCGCCCAGCCAGGGTGCGGTCAGCAGGAACATGACAAGGTTCAGGATGATCAGCGCATTGCGGACATGGGCCGGATGCTCGGACGGGTTGTGGTCACGGATCGGAAACATCTGCGGGGCGGCCTTTCACGTCTCCATGAAGGCTGGCCGGGTCGGGCCAGAAACGCAAGCCGTGCTGTTCCGGCGCGCCGCCCGGATATAGCATCCCTCCGAATCGTTTCAAGAGAGGGTCAAATGACCAGCCTGACGGACCGCAAGAATGCCGCAATCTCGCGCGGGGTCGGCATGACGACGCAGATCTATGCCGATCGCGCCGAGAATGCCGAGATCTGGGACAAGGACGGCAACCGCTATATCGACTTTGCGGCGGGCATCGCCGTGGTCAATACCGGGCATCGCCATCCGCGCGTGATCGCGGCGGTCAAGGAGCAGCTCGACCGCTTCACCCATACCTGCCACCAGGTCGTGCCTTATGAAAGCTATGTCGCGCTGGCCGAGCGGCTGAACGCGGCGGTGCCGGGCGACTGGCCCAAGAAGACCGCTTTCTACACAACCGGGGCCGAGGCGGTCGAAAACGCGGTCAAGATCGCGCGCCATCATACCGGCCGGGCGGGCATCGTCGCCTTTTCCGGCGCCTTCCACGGGCGCACCTTCCTTGGCATGTCGCTGACCGGCAAGGTCCAGCCCTACAAGGCGGGCTTCGGGCCGATGATGAACGACATCTGGCACCTTCCCTTTCCGAACGACCTGCACGGCGTCACCCAGGACGAGGCACTGGCGGCGCTGGACCGGCTGTTCAAATCCGACATCGACCCCGCCCGCGTCGCCGCGATCATCGTCGAGCCGGTGCAGGGCGAAGGCGGCTTCTACGAGGCGCCCTCGGGCTTCCTGCAACGCCTGCGCGAGATCTGCGACCAGTATTCGATGCTGCTGATCGCGGACGAGGTGCAGACCGGTTTCGCCCGGACCGGCAAGCTTTTCGCGATGGAACATCACGGAGTCGCCGCGGACATCACGACAATGGCCAAGGGGCTGGGCGGCGGGCTTCCGATCAGCGCGGTCACCGGCCGGGCCGAGGTCATGGACAGTCCCGCTCCGGGTGGCCTTGGCGGGACCTATGCCGGAAACCCGCTTGCGGTGGCAGCGGCCCATGCCGTCCTTGACGTGATCGCGGACGAAGGCCTTTGCGACCGCGCGACTCGGCTGGGCCAGCGCCTGAAGCAGCGCCTGTCCAGCCTGCGCGACGACGTGCCCGAAATCGTCGACATCCGCGGCCCCGGCTTCATGAATGCGGTCGAATTCAACGTCGCCGGCAGCAGCCGGCCCAGCCCGGACATGGCCAACCGCGTGCGCGAAGAAGCATTGGCGCGCAACCTGATCCTGCTGACCTGCGGCGTCCACGGCAACGTGATCCGTTTTCTCGCGCCGCTGACCATTCCCGACGCCGTCTTCGACGAGGCGCTGAACATCCTGGAAGATTCGATTCGCGCCGCCCGCGGCTGAAAAAAGCGCAGGTCCGGCCACCGGGGCCGGACCTGCGCGTTTCACCGTTTTTCAAATACCCACGGCCCAAGCTGGTGGGCGGGCGGTCAGGCCAGGGCCTTGGACCCCATGTTCAAGAATTTCTGGCGCCGGTCCTTGATGATCTCGGCGGGTTTCTTGCCCTCGAACTCGGCCAGCATCTCGGACACGGCATCGCCGACGGCGGCGATCGCATCGGCGGGGGCGCGTTGCGCACCGCCCAGCGGCTCGGGGATGATGCGGTCGATCACGTCCAGCTTCTTCAGATCCTGGGCGGTCAGCTTCAGCGCGTGCGCCGCCTCGCGCATCTTCTCGGCATCCTTCCACAGGATCGAGGCGCAGCCTTCGGGCGAGATCACCGAATAGATCGAGTGTTCCAGCATGGCGATGCGGTTCGCGGTGGCGAATGCGACCGCGCCGCCCGATCCGCCCTCACCGATGACGACCGAGACGATCGGCACGCCGATCTGCAGGCATTTCTCGGTCGAGCGCGCGATGGCTTCGGACTGGCCCCGCTCTTCGGCGCCCTTGCCGGGATAGGCGCCGGGCGTGTCGACCAGCGTGATGACCGGCAGGCGGAAGCGGTCGGCAAGATCCATCAGGCGGATCGCCTTGCGATAGCCCTCGGGCCGGGCCATGCCGAAATTGTGTTCAAGGCGGGTGCGGGTATCGTTGCCCTTTTCATGGCCGATGACCACGCAGGGCTGGTCGCGGAATCGCGCAAGCCCGCCCATGACGGCATGATCCTCGCCAAAGGCGCGGTCCCCGGCCAAGGGCGTGTATTCCGAAAAGAGCCGCGCGATGTAATCGCTGCAATGCGGGCGCTCAGGGTGGCGCGCGACCTGGGTCTTCCGCCAGGGATCAAGCTGCTTGTAAAGGTCACGCAGAAGGTCGGCGGCCTTTTCGTCCAGCGCGGCGGCCTCCTTCTCAAGATCGACACCTTCGCCCTTGCGGGCCAGCGCGCGCAGCTCTTCGGCCTTGCCCTCCAGGTCGGCAAGAGGCTTTTCGAACTCGAGATAGGTCATTCAGGGCTCCGCGTCGTCATCCGGTCGGCTTCGGGGGTCTATATGATCGTCAGTCCGCCGGATTGCAACTTGTGCCTTTCCAGCGGTCCAGTGCGCCTTCGTCCTCGGCCCGGGCCTCGACCCAGGCGCCGGGCCCGCTGGCGGTAATCTCGCGCTTCCAGAAGGGGGCGCGGGATTTCAGCCAGTCCATCAGATACTCGGCCGCGTCAAAGGCCGCGGCGCGGTGGCGGGCAGCGGTGGCGACCATCATGATCTGCTCGCCGGCCCCAAGCCGGCCAAAGCGGTGGATGATGCGCCAATCGCTTAGCGCGAAGCGTTTGGCGGCATCGTTCCCGAACGCGTCCAGCGCTTTCTGGGTCATGCCGGGATAGTGTTCGATCTCCAGCGCCAGAAGCCGGCCACCTTCATCCCGGACCAGCCCCGAGAAGGTGACGATCGCGCCTGCGCCAGCGCCGAAGCCCGACAGCTCATGCCCGACGTCGAAAGGCTCGGCCTGGACCCGCGCGGACATTTCAGCCCCCGGTCATCGGAGGGAAAAAGGCGATCTCGCGCGCGCCCGCAAGCGGGGCGTCCAGATCGGCAAGTTCCTGGTCGACCGCGACCCGCACCGCGGTCAGGTCTGACAATGCGGCCGCGTGCCATTCATCGCGGGCGGCCAGTTCGGCCACCAGATCGCGGACAGTTACGGCCTCGGTCTCGACCCGCTCGCGCGCCTGGCCCACGCGTTCCCGAAGCCAGGCGAAGTAAAGGACATCAACGACCATCGGGATCCCTCAGGAAAGGACGGCTCTTGTCGAAGTAATCCCATCCCGTGATCGCCGTCAGCACGGCCGCGATCCAGAACAGCAGAAGTCCGCATTGCGTCGCCAGGTCCGACCAGCTGTCGGACCAGGGCAGCGAGGTCTGGCCAACCAGCGGCGGGTGGCCGACTTCGTAATATTTCAGCCCCGTCCCCAGGAACAGGACCGCCAGCGCCAGCATCTGGGCGGTGGTCTTCCACTTGGCAAGCTTCGTGACCTTCAGCGTGCGCGACTGGTCGCCCAGGAATTCGCGCAGCCCGGAAACGAAGACCTCGCGGAACAGGATCACGGTCGAGGGCAGAATCAGCCAGGGGTTCATTCCGGAATAGCCGGTGATGACGACGACGGCGATAATGACCATGGCCTTGTCGGCAATCGGGTCCATCGCCGCCCCGAAGCGGCTTTCCTGGCCCCAGGCACGGGCAAGATAGCCGTCGAACCAGTCGGTCACGGCCGCGACCACGAAAAGCGCCAGTGCCGCGAAGTCGGCAAAGGGCCGGGTCAGGAAGAAGAACATCAGCGGAACAAGCGGCGCGGCCGCGAGACGCAGAACGGTCAGGAGATTTGGCAAGGTCCAACGCATGGCCGCAATCTAGGACTTTGACCCGGTGGGGGGAAGGGGGCCTTGGCATTTGCTTCCCCCGCCGTGGACTTTGTTTGCCCGGGATGTGCACGCAAACGACGATTCGGACGCCCCGGCGCGGGGAGAGCTCAGCCTTTCTGGAAATGGTCGACGATCTTCTGGGCCAGCGTCGCGCTGATCCCTTCGACTGCCACAAGGTCGGCCAGACCCGCCCGCCCGACGGCCTTGGCGCTGCCGAAATGGGCCAGCAGCGCGCGCTTGCGGCTGGCGCCGACGCCCGCGATCTCGTCCAGCGGATTGGCCATGGTTGCCTTGGCGCGGCGGGCGCGATGGGTGCCGATGGCCCAGCGATGCGCCTCGTCCCGCAGGCGCTGGATGAAATACAGGACCGGATCGTTCATGCGCAGCGCAAAGGGTCGCTGGCCGACACGGTGGAATTCCTCTTTCCCGTGGTCGCGGTCTTCGCCCTTGGCGACGCCGACCATCGGGATGTCCTCGACCCCCAGTTCAGCCATGATCTCATGCACCGCAGAAACCTGCCCCGCACCGCCGTCGATCAGCAGAAGGTCGGGCCATGCATCGGACGAGCGGTCGGGATCTTCTTTCAGCAGGCGGGCGAAGCGGCGGGTCAGCACCTCCTTCATCATGCCGAAATCGTCGCCGGGGGTAATTTCGGTGCCCTTGATGTTGAACTTGCGGTACTGGCTTTTGATCCAGCCTTCCGGCCCGGCCACCACCATGCCGCCCACGGCGTTGGTGCCCTGAATGTGGCTGTTGTCATAGATTTCGATGCGCTGCGGCGGGCCGGGCAGATCAAAGGCATCCGCCAGCCCCTCCAGCAGGCGCTGCTGCGCGGCGCTTTCCGACATGCGCCGGGCCAGGCTTTCGCGGGCGTTGCGCAATGCGTTCTCGACCAGCTCTGCCTTTTCGCCCCGCTGCGGGACACCCAGCACGACCTTGCGCCCGGCCTTTTCCGAAAGGGCTTCGGTCATCAGGTCGGGATCCTCGATGCCATGCGACAGCAGGACCATGCGCGGGGGGATCTTGCCGTCATAGAACTGCGCCAGGAAGGCCTGCATCACCTCATCCGCCGATTCGACGCCGTTGAGCTTGGGGTAGAAATCCCGGTTGCCCCAGCTTTGGTTGCCGCGGATGAAGAAGACTTGGACGCAGGCCTGCCCGCCCTCGATATGCAGCGCGACGACATCGGCTTCGGTCACGCCCTTGGGGTTGATCGCCTGCACCGACTGCACCGCTGTCAGCGCCTTGATCCGGTCGCGCAATGCGGCGGCGCGTTCATATTCCATCTCTTCCGAGGCGACCGTCATCTCGCGCGCCAATTGCGCCTGGATTGCTGTCGACTTGCCCTGCAGGAACAGTTCGGCATCGGCGACCAGCGCGTTGTAATCCTCGACCCCGATCCGACCGACGCAAGGGGCAGAGCAACGCTTGATCTGGAAAAGCAGGCAGGGCCGCGTCCGGCTTGAGAAGGTCGCATCCGTGCAGGAGCGCAGCAGGAAGACCCGCTGCAATTGGTTCAGCGTCCGGTTGACCGCCCCCGCGCTGGCAAAGGGACCATAGTAATCGCCCTTTTCCGATTTCGCGCCGCGATGCTTCTTGATCTGCGCAAAGGCGTGGGACTTGGCGACCAGGATATTGGGAAAGCTTTTGTCGTCGCGCAGAAGCACGTTGTAGCGCGGTTTCAGCTGCTTGATCAGGTTCTGCTCCAGCAGCAGCGCCTCGGTCTCGGTGCGCGTGGTCAGGAACATCATCGAGCAGGTTTCGCGGATCATTCGCGCGATGCGCCCGGAATGACCCTGACCGCGGGCATAGTTCGAGACCCGCGCCTTCAGGTTCCGCGCCTTGCCGACGTAAAGCACCGCGCCCTGCGCATCCAGCATCCGGTAGACGCCGGGCGAACTGTCCAGCGTCTTCAGATAGTCCTGGATCAGGAGCTGTCCGGTCCGGGTGACCGGAATCTCGGGGGAAGAATCGTTCATCATGTCAACACAATTGATTCTTGAAGCCGCTGCAAGTTTGCACGCGTGAAATCAAGCTGAATCCTGTCCACGGAATCTGTGGATAAATCTGTGAGTCTCCTTGGGAGCAGTATACGTTTGGCAAGCGTTTGTTGGGGATTCCTTGACTTGCCCAAAAAACACGCAGTTTCGCAGGGCATTGATTTTCAATGGAATTTTTTATGCGAGCAACAATCCCATGAATTTGCTGGCAGAATCGTGAAGAAATTGCGAAGGCGGCTGTCAAGGTGGACAAGTTGCCGCAGCTGCAAAAAGTTCGATGCCGCGTCGGCCGGGAGAGCGATGCCCGTAAACTTCCATACCATTCAAACCGATAGGGCCTGAATGGCGCAAGACAGGGCGTTATTGCCCCGGCTTTTGTGGAAATGGGCGACGCTCGGCGCGTCCGCGTGCGTCGGCTATTTATAGGGGATACCCAGAAGTCGCGCGATGATGCGCCGCACACCCGGGCCAGCCGCAAGAGCGAGCGCGATGATTATGAGCAGGCACAGCAGGACGGTCTTGATCATCATCCCCTCGCGTCGAAGCGGGCATAGGCCGCGCGTTCCTCAATCGTGTCGATCACGTCGCCTGCCGACAGGCCGAAGCGCCGCAGTAGTGGTGTGCGCTGGCCATAGGCCTGAAAGCGGACGCGCTCGCCGTAAAGCTCGCGCATCTTGGGGACAAGATGGGCAATGCCATCGGCCAGCCCCAGCGCCACCGCCTCGCGGCCAGTCCAGATCTCGCCCGTGAACAGGTCGCGGTCCGGCGGAAGGCGGCTGCCGCGCCGCGCCCGGATCTGCGCCTTGAACGCTTCGTGGATTGGCAGAAGCAGGCGGTTCAGCCGCTCGACATCCTCGGGCGTTTCCGGGCGGAAGGGGTCGAGCATGGATTTCGACTGCCCCGCGGTATGGACACGCCGCTCGATCCCGTGGCGTCCGATCAGGTCGGCAAAGCCGAACCCGGCCGAGATGACGCCGATCGAGCCCAGGACCGAGCTTTCGTCCGCCCAGATGAAATCCGCGGCCGAGGCCAGCCAGTATCCGCCCGATGCCGCGACATCCTCGACAAAGGCATGGACCGGGACGCCGTGCTGTTCGGACAGGCGACGGATGCGGGCGCCGATCAGGCTGGACTGGACCGGCGAGCCGCCCGGAGAGTTAAGCACCAGCGCAATCGCCGCGGGCTTGCGCCGCTTGAAGGCGCGTTCCAGCAAAGGCGCAAGGCCGGCGTCGGACAGGCCACTGGCTCCACGGCCCTGGGCGCTGATGACGCCCTGAAGCCGGACCACGGCAACCATGGGGGGACGGTTCAGAAAGGGGATTCTCATGCGTCCTCAGATAGGCACCGTTTCCGGGTCCGGCAAGCGGCTAGTGCTGGCGTGCCAGGAATTCCAGCACTTCAGCACGATCGGGCATCGCGTCGCCCGCGCCGTGGCGCGTCACCTGAAGCGCGGCGGCGGCGGCGGCATGGCGCAGCGCGGTGGGCACATCCTCTCCGCGTGCCAGCCCGGCCGCGAACCAGCCCGCGAAGCAATCGCCCGCGCCGGTGGTGTCCAGCGCGGTGACGGCGAAGGCCGGCTGGCGATGGACCATTCCTGCGGTCAGATCGCGGTACTCCGCCCCTTCGGGGCCGCGGGTGATCAAAAGGCCCTGAACGGGCAGGTCCTCGCCAAGCGCGGCGAAGGTCTCGGCCGCCTCGCCTTCATTCACGGCCAGGATCGAGACATGGGGCAAGACCTTGCGCAGCGCCCCGATCTCGAACGGGGCGGCGGAATAGATCACGGTGGCACCCGCAGCGCTGGCCTGGGCAGCGGCTTCGGCTTGCAGGTTGGTTTCGTTCTGCATCATCAGGATATCGCCCGGTCCGATCCCGGTCAGGTCTCGCCGCACCGTCTCGACGGACAGGTCCTGGTTGGCGCCGCCATGGACGATGATGGAGTTCTCGCCCTCGGCGTCGATCAGGATGATCGCGTGGCCGGTGACCTGGTCCGGCAGGCGCGCGATGCGGTCGGTTTCGACCCCGGCATCGACAAGACGCTGCAATACCCAGTCATCCGACGCACCCATCGCGCCAAGATGAACCACCCGCGCCCCGGCCCGCGCCGCCGCGACCGACTGGTTCGCGCCCTTGCCGCCCAGCCCGTGGTCAAGGTCGCGCGAATGGATCGTTTCACCCGAGCGCGGCAGGTTGGCCAGCCGGTAGACATGATCGATATTGATCGAGCCGAGGTTATAGATCGTCATGGGCCATTCTCCTGTCCGGTGGCGACGTATCTGATGCCTGCACCAGGCCTTGTCCAGTGTGCCAAATGAAAGACGCGCCCCGGAGGGCGCGTCCGTTTTCGCGTTACGGGGGCAGGGTCAGTCCTGCTTGCGGCCACCCTTGACCGGAAGCCACAGCTTCTTGTTGGTCATGAACAGCAGACCGGCCAGCACGATCAGGAACACGACCGAGACGAAGCCGACCTGCTTGCGGGCCATCATCTTCGGCTCGGCGGTCCACATCAGGAAGGCCGAGACGTCACGGGCCATCTGGTCCACGGTGGCCTCGGTCCCGTCCTCATAGGTGACCTGCCCCTCGGTCAGGGGCGGGGGCATCTTGATCCAGCCGGTCGAGAAGGCCGCGTTGTGATAGAAGGTGCTGCCCGCCTCATCCTTGGATTCGCCGTTATAGCCGGTCAGGATGGCGTGGATGTACTCCGGCCCGCCGATCCCGCGGAACAGTTGCGAGATGCCGCTGCCATAGGGGCCGTGGAAACCCGCCCGCGCCTTGGCCATCAGCGACAGGTCCGGGCCAAGGCCCTCGCCCAGGTTCGTCGGGAAATGGTCGGTCGGGATGCGCGGACGCTCCTCTCCGGTTTCCTCGTCGACGATGGTCAGGTTCGCCGCATAGGCGCGCACCTGATCCTCGGGCAGGCCGGGGCCACCCTCATCATGCAGGGTGCGCAGCGGCACATAGCGCAGACCGTGGCAGGCCGAGCAAACCTCGGTATAGACCTGCAACCCGCGCTGAAGCTGGAACTGGTCGAAGCTGCCGAACGGACCTTCGAAGCTGAACGAGATATCCTCGATATGCGGGGCGACATGGGCCGCGCCGGCAGCTTCGGGGGCCGCGCCGGCGGCGGCATGGTCGCCTTCGGCAGCGGGTGCTTCTGCTGCCGGAGCCTCTGCTGCAGGTGCTTCCGCAGGTGCCGCTTCCGCAGGCGCAGCCTCGGGGGCCGCCGCTTCGGCGGCAGGAGCGTCTGCGGCCGGTTCCTCGGCTGCGGCGGGCTTGGTTTCCGCCGCGGCTTCGGGGGCGGCCTGCGGTTCAGGTGCAGGAGCTTCGGCTGCGGCCGGTGCAGGCGCTTCCGCCGGAGCCTCGGCGGCGGGTGCCGCTTCGGCTGGTGCAGCCTCGGGGGCCGCCGCTTCGGCGGCGGGAGCTTCTGCGGCCGGTTCCTCGGCTGCAGCGGGCTTGGTTTCTGCTGCGGCTTCCGGGGCGGCCTGCGGTTCAGGTGCAGGAGCTTCGGCTGCGGCCGGTGCAGGCGCTTCCGCCGGAGCCTCGGCGGCGGGTGCCGCTTCGGCTGGTGCAGCCTCGGGGGCCGCCGCTTCGGCAGCAGGTGCCTCCGCAGCCGGTTCCTCCACGGCCGCCGGTGCCGCAGCGGGCGTATCCGCCGCCGGGGCGGGTGCGGCACCTCCGGTGTAGTAGCTCGATCCCGCGGGTGCCGTAGTGCCGGGCGCGGTCGAGGCGTCCTGCGCCACCGCGCCACCCGCCAGCGCCAGCGTCAGAGTGGCGACAGCCGTGAGCGATGCGTTTCTCAGGGTCATATTGCCTCTCCTCACTCGGCGGGATGGGTTTTGGCGCCGTAATGGGCGCTGAAGTCTTCCTCGATGGTCGAGGGCATCGGATCGGGCTTCTCTATCACGCCAAGCAACGGCAGGATCACCAGGAAATAGGCGAACCAATAGGCCGCGCCAGCCAGCGCGATATAGGGATAGATCCCCTCGGCCGGCATCGAGCCCACCCACATCAGGACGACGAAGTCGAAGGCCAGCAGCCAGAACCACCACTTGAACAGCGGACGGAACCGGCCCGAACGCACGCGAGAGGTGTCAAGCCAGGGCACCAGTGCCATGACCAGGATCGCGCCGAACATCGCGAGCACGCCGAAGAACTTGGCGTCGATGATGCGGAACGACAGCCAGTTGACCAGCTGCACCGCCCAGACATCGGCGGTGAAGGCACGCAGAATCGCGTAGAAGGGCAGGAAGTACCATTCCGGCACGATATGCGCGGGCGTCGCCAGCGGGTTCGCCTCGGTATAGTTGTCGGGGTGGCCCAGATAGTTGGGCATGAAGCCCACGACCGCAAAGAAGACGACCAGCACGATCGCCAGCCCGACCATGTCCTTGACCACGAAATAGGGCCAGAAGGGCAGGGTGTCCTTTTCCGCCTCTTCCTTCGAGGTGCGGCGGACTTCGACGCCGGTCGGGTTGTTGTTGCCGGTGGTGTGGAAGGCCCAGATATGGACGATCACCAGCCCGGCGATCACGAAGGGCAGCAGGTAATGCAGCGAGAAGAAGCGGTTCAGCGTGGCATTGTCCACCGCCGGTCCGCCCAGAAGCCAGGTCTGGATCGCGTGGCCGATGCCGGGAATGGCCCCGAAAAGACCCGTGATGACGGTCGCGCCCCAGAAGGACATCTGGCCCCAGGGCAGGACATAGCCCATGAAAGCGGTGCCCATCATCAGCAGATAGATCAGCATGCCGACGATCCAGGTCACTTCGCGCGGAGCCTTGTAGCTGCCGTAATAGAGGCCGCGGAAGATGTGGATATAGACGGCGAAGAAGAACAGCGACGCGCCGTTCGCGTGAAGATAGCGCAGCATGTAGCCGCCGTTCACGTCGCGCATGATATGCTCGACCGAGGCAAAGGCCATGTCGACATGCGGGGTGTAATGCATCACCAGGACGACGCCGGTGGCGATCTGCAAGACCAGGCAGAAGGCCAGCACCATGCCCCAGATCCACCACCAGTTCAGGTTCTTGGGGGTCGGGATGGTCAGGGTGTCATAAAGCAGGCTTACGATGGGCAGGCGACGGTGCAGCCAGCGCTCGAAGCCCGATTTCGGCTCGTAATGGTCGTGGGGAATTCCGGCCATGTGCGCTTCCTCAGCCCAGTTGGATGGTAGATTCGTCGACGAAGGACGCGACGGGAACATGCAGGTTCTGCGGGGCCGGGCCTTTGCGGATGCGGCCCGCGGTATCGTAATGCGAGCCATGGCAGGGGCAGAACCAGCCGCCGAAATCGCCCGCGCCGTCCCCGATCGGGACGCAGCCCAGATGGGTGCAGACTCCCAGCATGACCAGCCATTCGCCGGCCTCGTCCAGTGTGCGGTTCTGGTCCAGGGCGGGCTCGCCCGGCTTGTTCTCGTTTTCGGCGCTCTGGTCGATCAGGTCGGTCAGCTCAACTGCGCGACCTTTCTGGATTTCTTCCTCGGTCCGGCGGCGGATGAACACGGGCTTGCCGAGCCATTTGACTGTAAGCTGAGTGCCGGTTTCGACACCGCTGACATCGACATGGATCGAAGACAGCGCCTGCACATCGGCCGAGGGATTCATCTGGTTGACAAGGGTCCAGGCTGCAGCTCCGGCCGCGATCGTGCCGGCACCGGCCGTCGCGAAATAGAGGAAATCCCTCCGGGTGGCGCCGCTGTCTCCTGCGTGGTCGTCTGCGTGGGACACGGGTTCGATCTCCAATTTATGCCCCTTGAAACAGGGCTATATGTCAGAGCGGGCCGTGACGCGCGCACTTCCCCCCCCTCGCCGAAGTTTGTAGCGGTCAAAATCTCGTCAGTCTAGCGCGTGGCAGAAGGCGGTCCGGCGCAAGATTGCCAATGTGTGGGATTTTGGTTGCGGGTGCGGTCACAACAACCCCTCGGCGCGAAAGCTCAACTCGCGCGAGCGGCCGACGATCAGGTGGTCATGAACGGCCAGCCCCAGAACTTCGGCCGCGGCGACGATACGACCAGTCATCGAGATGTCCGCCTGCGACGGAGTCGGATCGCCCGAGGGGTGATTGTGCACCAGGATCAGTGCGCTGGCGCTGAGTTCCAGCGCGCGGCGCATGATTTCGCGCGGATAGACCGGGACATGGTCGACCGTGCCACGCGCCTGTTCTTCATCCGCGATCAGGACGTTTTTGCGGTCGAGATAAAGGATGCGGAACTGCTCGATCTCGCGATGCGCCATCGCGGTGTGGCAGTAATCCAGCAAGGCGTCCCAACTGGTCAGGACGGGGCGGTGCATGATTCGCGATCGCGCCAGTCGCTGGGCCGCGGCCTCGACGATCTTCAGTTCCTGCACCACGGCGGGACCGACGCCCGCGACCTCCTCCAGCCGGGCGGGCGGCGCAGACAGGACACGGTTGAAATCGCCGAAGCGGTCGATCAACGCGCGTGCCAGAGGTTTGACGTCCTGCCGGGGAATGGCGCGAAACAGCACGAGTTCAAGCAGTTCGTAATCCGGCATGGCGGTGGCGCCGCCCTGCATGAAGCGGTCCCGCAACCTTGCGCGATGATCTGCGAGATAGCTTGGTTGGCGTCCGCGCACATGGCCGGATTCGGGCGCAAGGCCTGCCGCCTCGTCCCCCCGATCCGCCGGGGGGAAAAGTGGCAGCGGCGCTTCGTCGAATGGGCGATTCGGGTCCATGGCCGGAAAATTGCCACGGAAGCGGTAAACGGGCCGTTAACACGGCCCGACCGGATTTTGGTTCAGCCCTTCATCTCGTCCCAGAAGCCCTTGATCTTCTGGAAGAAACCTTGTGTTTCGGGGCTGTTGTCGGCCTTGATCGCCTCGAATTCGCGCAGCAGGTCGCGCTGACGCGAGGTCAGGTTCACCGGGGTTTCCACCGACAGCTCGATCAGCATGTCGCCGAATTCGCCGTTCATGCCGGGACCGTGACGCAGCGGGGGCATGCCCTTGCCGCGCAGGCGCAGCTGCTTGCCCGATTGCGTACCGGCGGGAATCTTGACGCGCGAACGGCCACCTTCGATGGTCGGAACCTCTATCTCTCCACCCAGCGAGGCGGTCACCATGCTGACCGGAACCTGGCAGGCCAGCGTCCGGCCGTCGCGGATGAAGATCGCGTGATCCTTGACCTCGATGAAGATGTAGAGATCGCCGGAGGGTCCGCCGCGCATCCCGGCCTCGCCTTCGCCGGCAAGGCGGATGCGGGTGCCGGTCTCGACGCCCGCGGGGATGTTGACCGACAACGTGCGCTCTTTCTCGATGCGACCGGCGCCGTGGCATTCCTTGCAGGGATTCTTGACGATCTGACCTTGGCCGTTGCAGGTCGGGCAGGTGCGTTCGACGGTGAAGAAGCCCTGGCTGGCGCGAACCTTGCCCATGCCCGAACAGGTGGGGCAGGTGGCCGGTTCGACCGCGCCTTCGGCGCCGGTGCCGTTGCAGGCGCCGCAAGCCACCGATCCGGGCACGGTGATCGCCTTCTGTGCGCCCGAGAACGCCTCTTCCAGCGTGACGCGCAGGTTATAGCGCAGGTCCTGGCCACGGCTTGCGCGCGAACGTCCGCCGCCATTGCCGGGACGGCGACCCATCATGTCGCCGAAAAGATCCTCGAATACGTCGGCAAAGGCCGAGCCGAAATCGCCCTGGCCATTCGCGCCGCGGAAGCCGCCGCCGAAACCACCGCCCCCGCCTTCGAACGCGGCGTGACCGAAGCGGTCATAGGCCGCCTTTTTCTGGTCGTCCTTCAGGCACTCATAGGCTTCGTTCACTTCCTTGAACGCGGCTTCCGAGACCTTGCAATCCTTGTTGCGGTCGGGATGCAGCTCTTTTGCCTTGGTGCGATAGGCCTTCTTGATCTCGTCGGCCGAAGAGCCTCGAGCAACGCCCAGCACTTCGTAATAGTCACGTTTCGCCATGTCGTTCGCGTCCGGGGTCTTTCAAGAATTGGCCGGCCCGCGCGTTTTGTGCTGCGGGCCGGCCTGAGGGTTGCTTTTACATGCGCTTACTTGCGCTTGCCTTCGCCGAGGTCTTCGAAGTCGGCGTCGACGATGTCGTCCTCATCACGCGACCGGGGTTCCTCGGCTTCGCCAGCTTCGCCGCCTTCGGACTGGGTGGCCTTGTAGATTGCCTCGCCCAGTTTCATCGAGGCGTCCATCAGGTTCTGGATGCCGCCCTTGATCTTGCCGGCATCCTCGGTCTTGAGCGAATCCTCAAGCGCGCCGATGGCCAACTCGATCACTTCGACGGTCGAGCCGTCGACCTTGTCGCCATGCTCTTCCAGCGATTTCTTGGTCGAGTGAATCAGGCTTTCGGCCTGGTTCTTGGCCTCGACCAGTTCCTTGCGCTTCTTGTCGGCTTCGGCATTGGCCTCGGCGTCCTTCACCATCTTGTCGATATCTTCGTCGGACAGACCGCCCGAAGCCTGGATGGTGATGTTCTGCTGCTTGCCGGTACCCTTGTCCTTGGCCGAGACCGAGACGATGCCGTTCGCGTCGATGTCGAAGGTGACTTCGATCTGCGGCATGCCGCGCGGCGCGGGCGGGATATCCTCAAGGTTGAACTGGCCCAGCAGCTTGTTGTCCGCAGCCATTTCGCGTTCACCCTGGAAGACCCGGATGGTCACGGCGTTCTGGTTGTCTTCGGCCGTCGAGAAGATCTGCGACTTCTTGGTCGGGATCGTGGTGTTGCGGTCGATCAGGCGGGTGAAGACACCGCCCAGCGTCTCGATGCCCAGCGACAGCGGGGTCACGTCGAGCAGGACCACGTCCTTGACGTCGCCTTGCAGAACGCCGGCCTGGATGGCCGCGCCAAGCGCCACGACTTCGTCCGGGTTCACACCCTTGTGGGGCTCTTTCCCGAAATATTCGCTGACCGCCTCGATAACCTTGGGCATGCGGGTCATGCCGCCGACCAGAACGATCTCGTCAATGTCGCCTTTCGACAGGCCAGCATCCTTCAGCGCATCCTGAACCGGCTTGATCGTGCGCTTGATCAGGTCGGCAACCAGGCTTTCCAGCTTGGCGCGGGTCAGTTTCATGACCATGTGCAGCGGCGTGCCCGAGTTCTTGTCCATCGAGATGAACGGCTGGTTGATCTCGGTCTGGGACGAGGACGAAAGCTCGATCTTGGCTTTCTCGGCGGCTTCCTTCAGGCGCTGAAGGGCCATCTTGTCCTTGGTCAGATCGACGCCGTGTTCCTTTTTGAACTCGTCGGCAAGATAGTTGACGATGCGCATGTCGAAGTCTTCGCCGCCAAGGAACGTGTCCCCGTTGGTCGATTTCACTTCGAACAGACCGTCGTCGATTTCCAGAATGGTGATGTCGAAGGTACCGCCGCCAAGGTCATAGACCGCGATGGTTTTCGAATCCTTCTTGTCGAGGCCATAGGCCAGCGCGGCCGCGGTCGGCTCGTTGATGATGCGCAGGACTTCCAGGCCCGCGATCTTGCCCGCGTCCTTGGTCGCCTGACGCTGGGCGTCGTTGAAATAGGCGGGAACCGTGATGACGGCCTGCGTCACCGGCTCGCCCAGATACGATTCGGCGGTTTCCTTCATCTTCTGCAGGATGAAGGCGGAAACCTGGCTGGGCGAATAGTTTTCGCCCCGGACTTCGACCCAGGCGTCGCCATTGCCACCGTCCACGATGTTGTAGGGGACAAGCTTCTTGTCCTTTTCCACTTCCGCATCGGTGGTGCGACGGCCGATCAGACGCTTGACGGCGAAGACGGTGTTCGACGGATTGGTGACGGCTTGGCGCTTGGCCGGCTGGCCGACCAGCCGCTCGCTGTCGGTGAAACCGACGATCGAGGGGGTCGTGCGCGCGCCTTCCGAGTTCTCGATGACCTTGGGCTGGCTGCCGTCCATGATGGCGACGCAGCTGTTCGTGGTCCCGAGGTCGATGCCGATGACTTTAGACATGCAATAACCTTTCTTGCGGCGATATTTTGGGCCCCGGGTCCGAATACGGCCCCCGAATCCCGATCCCTTTGATTGACCGAAGGGAAAGCCCTTCGAACTCTTGGGGCTATATAGGAAGGCCTCAAACCGCCTGCAAGCTAGGCATGGGATCGAATCCCGCTTGCGGTCGTCGCGTCGCCAAAGGGACGGGCGCCGCGCCCCTCAGCGTCCCGCCATGGTGCTGATCGAGACGGACTTGCGGGTCACGAACTCGGCCATCAGCCCGATCATCAGCAACGCGATGATACAATACAGCGGGTATTCCAGGCTCGTATTGCGCGGGGTGTAGTTGATGAAGGCGAAGCCGCGCGTCTGGTCGATGATATGAAACAGCGGGTTCCACGAGAAGGAATGCAGCATCGCCGTCGACAGGGTGTTGGCGACGAACATCTTCCCGGAAAAGACCATGTTCATGCGCTGGTAGAACGCGGTCAGCACCTGCGCGGCCTGGGGCCACCAAGGCCTGAAGGACAGGAAGATCAGCCCGATCGTACAGCCCGAGAACCAGGCCATCAGCAGCATTCCATAGCAGGCGACCGGGTATTCGATATGGATCGGCTCCATCAGGTAATGATAGCCGGCCAGAATCACGATCGCCGCAAAGGTCTGCCGATACAGCGTCGCAAGCGCCGCGGCAGCGATCAGGACGGCCGTGTTCATGGGGCCGTGCTTTACCATCTGGTTCGTGGGATTCCCCGCCCCCGCGACCGCGCCGATCGACTGGGTATGGGTCATGAACATGAAGATGCCGGTCATGATATAGACCGTGAAGTCCCCCCGCAGTGGCGAGCGGCGCACCCCGATGATGACGAAAAGCAGATAGAAGCCCAGGATCATCATGATGCCCCGGACCACTGTCATCAGCAGCCCGACGATGGCATTGCGCTGCCCCTTGCGCAGGTTGTTGGCCGTCACGTGATAGATCAGGGCCAGCGTGTTGAACGCGGCCTCGAACATGTTGCGGTTGCGTGGCTGGACGAACATCGGTTGGCGGGATCCCGTGCTTGTTGCGAGGGGGCGCTTGCCCTGTGCAATCGCTGGCATCATAAGGAAACCGGGTGCCGCATTCAATCGCCTGCAGACCGGCGGTCGGCCGCAAGGAAAGGGATAGCTCATGCAATTTGATGTAATGATTGCCGAAATGCGGCGACTGGCATTGAAGGCTGGCGATGAAATCATGCGGATCTATGGCGCCGAGGACTTCGAGGTCAGGGCGAAATCCGACGCCTCGCCCGTGACCGAGGCGGATGAGGCGGCCGATGCGCTGATCTCTGCCGGTCTGAGGGCGAAATTCCCCGATATTCCGCTTGTGACCGAAGAACAGGCCGCGACGCATGGCCAGGCGCATTCGACCTTTTTGATCGTCGATCCGCTGGACGGTACCAAGGAATTCGTGCAGCGCCGCGGCGATTTCACCGTCAACATCGCCTATGTCGAAAATGGCGTGCCGCGGCTTGGCGTCGTATATGCCCCGGCAAAGGGGAGGCTTTTCTATACCTCCGCCGATGGCGGTTCGGTCGAGGAGAAGGGCCCCTTCGGTGATGCCCCGGGCCATGTCACGCCGATCGGCGTGAACTCCACCCCCGACAATCGCGGGTTGATGGTCGTCGCCTCGAAGTCGCATCGCGACGCGGCGACAGACGCCTATATCGGGCGCTACGGAGTGCGCGACATGACCTCGGCGGGGTCGTCGTTGAAATTCTGTCTGGTCGCTACGGGAGAGGCGGACCTTTATCCGCGCCTTGGCCGCACCATGGAATGGGACACCGCCGCGGGTGATGCGGTCCTGCGCGGCGCGGGTGGCGAGGTCGTCCGCTTCGACGATCACACTCCGCTGGCCTATGGCAAGCCGGGATTCGAGAACCCCTTCTTCATCGCCTTCGCGCCGGGCGTCCTGCTGGTCAAGGGTTGAACCCATGTCAGTCGTCATCGTGATTCCGGCGCGCCACGCCTCGACGCGCTATCCCGGGAAACCCTTGGTCGAGCTGCGTGGCGCGACCGGGGCTGGACTCAGCCTGATCCGCCGCAGTTGGGATGCCGCCTGCGAGGTGCAGGGGATCGAACGGGTAATCGTCGCGACCGACGATGAGCGCATCCGGGATCACGCCGCAGGATTTGGCGCCGAGGTGGCGATGACCTCGCCTTCGGCGCGAAACGGAACCGAACGCTGCGCCGAGGCCGTGGCCAATCTTGGCCTGTCGCCCGAGATCGTCGTGAACCTTCAGGGGGACGCGCCGCTGACCCCGGCCTGGTTCGTCGAAGAACTGGTCAAGGGCCTGCGTGCCGATCCGGGCGCTGACGTCGCCACGCCGGTCCTGCGCTGTTCCGGGGCGATGCGGTCGGAACTGATCGCGGATCGCGTGGCCGGTCGTGTCGGCGGGACCACGGCGGTTTTCGGCCATGACCGGCGGGCGCTTTATTTCTCGAAAGAGGTGATCCCCTTCGCCGCGGCCGATTTCGGTCCCAATGATCCGACTCCGGTCTTTCACCACGTCGGCGTCTATGCCTATCGCCCGGCCGCGCTGGCGGAATACCCGGCATGGGGCGAGGGGCGGCTGGAGGTCCTGGAAGGACTTGAACAGCTTCGCTTTCTTGAGCGCGGTCGAAGGATCCTGTGCGTCGAAGTCGAGGCGCGGGGCCGCGAATTCTGGGAACTGAACAACCCTTCGGACGTGCCGAAGCTTGAGGCGATGATGCAGCGCATGGGTATCGCCTGATGCACCGGCAGGGTGGCGCAAGCGCGACGGTGATCGTCGTCTCGCGCCACCGGCCGCGGGAACTGGAACGCTGCCTTTCAGCGCTGACCCGCCAGACCCATCCCCATCTTGAAGTCGTGCTGGTGGCCGATCCGGCTTCGCTGCAGACGCTGCCCGACCTGCCGTTGAAGCGGGTCTCCTGCGATGTCCCGAATATCTCGGTCGCGCGCAACCTTGGCCTTGCGCTTGCCGCGGGAGAGGTGGTGCTGTTCATCGATGACGACGCCCTGGCCGAGCCGGGATGGGCGCTGGCGCTGACGCGTCCTTTTGCCGATCCGCGGGTGATGGCGGCGACCGGCTTCACGCGTGGCCCCGACGGGCTGGCCTGGCAGGTCCGCGCCGAAAGGATCACGCCTTCGGGGCAAAGCTATGAGATCGAGGTCTCGGAGGCGCAGTTCCTTGGCCCCGAGGAGGGCGCACCGGTCAGCACCGTCGGCACGAATTGCGCCTTTCGCCGCAGCACGCTGCTGGAGATCGGCGGCTTCGATCCGGCCTTTGCCTATCATCTGGATGAAAGCGACGTGAACCTGCGGCTGGCCGAACGCTTTCCGGTGCGCCTGACCGCCGTCATCCCCGAGGCAGAGGTGATCCACGGGCTGGCCCCGGGCGTCTCGCGTGCGGTGGTGGGCGTGCCCCATGATCTGTCCGCCATCGGGCGCTCGACCGCTTTCTTCGCCGCACGGCATGGCGGGGACGTGGATTGGTTGCGACAGGCGCAGCGCCAGCGCCTGCTGCGGCACATGGTGGCGGGACGGCTGGACCCGTTGCAGGTCGGGTCGCTTCTGGCCACGCTGGAGTCCGGGATCGCCGAGGCTGCGGCCGCGGGCGTGCCGCCCGACCCGGTCTGGACCCATCCCGCGCCGCCGGCCTTCCAGCCATTTCCCGCGTCACCGCCCGGGGCCGAATTCATCTGGGGATGGCATTGGAATGCGCGGAAATTGCGCGCGCGCGCCGCGGATGCGGTCGCCGAAGGCAAGTTGGTGACCCTGTTGCTTCTGACCCCGACATTTCTGCCCCATCGTCTGACTTTGCGTGACGGCGGCTGGTGGGAGCAATATGGTGGTGTCTGGGGCGCCTCGAGGCCGGGCGATTCTCATATGATATTGATGACGCGTTCAGCAAGGATCGCCCGGGAATGGGGGTTTTTTGCCGCAGTGCGGCGATGATCGGCGATTTCGCGCTGCTTCATGTTGAATTCGAATTTATTTCCAGATCAGTGCTGAACTGATCCGTGTGCTGAGGGATTGTTGTGCAACCGTCGGCGAAACGAGATAATCTCTGCCCAGACGGCGCAGATATCAGGAGACCAGATTGATGAGTCGCAAAGTGACGAAGGCCATTTTCCCGGTAGCGGGACTTGGGACCCGCTTTCTGCCGGCCACG